>CAYXWE010000834.1:0-2264 GCA_964468145.1 uncultured Pleurocapsa sp. | reverse complement strand
GACTAACGAAAAATTAGTCAATCGTGAGGAAATTAATTGGAATGACTATAATTTGAATTACTTAAATACTGTTATGTGTTTCTACTTTGATAACATTCTCTATTTTCCAAGTCCATGTTTTGGCAATGGCTTTACTAATTTTTCATTTGACCACTGAAAATTTGTTGGTTGTGTGAAGCAACTATTAAATCTGAATGTATCTGCGATCTATACTTAGAGGACATCAGCCAAAGTTCTTTTCATACATTCAAATCTCTAAATTCGCCCCCCTAGCCCCCCAAGTTTGGGGGGAAATCAATTAAAAGTCCCCCTCTGGCGCATTCCCGAGTCCGTGTCGCATGGGGAAACCCCAGGCGTTTATATTGGACGTTTGCGCCTTCGGACGACGCGGGGTCGCTCGCCTTGGGGAGGCACGGGAGGCGAACCTGCGTCGCCTCATTGAGTGCCGTGGATTTAGGGGGCTTTAAAGTCATAATTTATACTTTTCAGACAACCTCTTAACAATCTGCGAACTTTTTTGTAGAGAAGAATTCCGAGAAACTGTTAAACAAACAACCAATAAACAATCTACTATAGCAATCGGTTATCATTCATGAAAATACCCAGTGACAAAGGACAAAGAACAAATGATATTCAAACCAAACAATTTTTCACAACTGGGATAGGATTGCTATAAATTATTAGATTGCAAGATCGCACAACAACTGGACTGAGATAATATTGATGTTACGCGATTATTTGATGATGCGCCCTAATATGCCAAATGCTCAATCAAATACGTTGTAATAAACTTAGTCCGTGGGTATCTGTACCGCAGGTATTATAAAGACTATATTTTTTGGCTAATTCCTGAACCTGTTGGGTTTGTCTGGGGCTGGGCTGCCAAATTTTGGGATTATTGTAGGCATAATAAGTCTCGACTCCATCAATACCAAACTCTACAATGGCTGGTATCAACTGGCTTGCAGAACGACGATATCGTTCGGGATGGGCTAAGACTACTAATCCACCCGCTTCGCGGATACTATCAATTACTACTTTTGCAGCAGCTTTTTCCCCTTGGGGTTTCTCGCCTTGAAGATAGGGTTTGATTGATGAATGTTCGGGATCGAATCCGTAACCTAAGATATGCACTTCTACTTCCAATAGCTTGGAGGTAATTTCTACCCCTGTCCACAGGTGAGGTATGTGCTGAGTCGGATCGTTTAGACTCAAATCAAATAAATATTGTTCTGCTCGTCTGTAGCCATCGACAGAATGATGGTCGGTAATAGCAAAACCTTGAAGTCCAATCGCGATCGCCTGCTGCACCAAGCCTGTGGGTGTTAACTTGCCATCAGAGGCGGTGGTGTGCATATGAAAGTTAAAAGAATAGGGACAACTAATATAGCTAATAGTCTCCCAGACACTCTTGAGATAAGTAGTGTCTTGTGCTTTTGGTTTTAAAGGATATGTAGCAACCATGGGCATCAGTAGAACGAAAATGTTTCTAATTGTTACAAACACCATAACAAAATAAAAACCCCTCTGGGGACTTACATCGTGGGGGACAACTCTAAAGAAAATCTTAAATCCCTTGACAGATATACAAAATAGCGGGTTTATAAATTGACTTATTTTTTTTAGAGAAGTATAGAATTATTCAAGAGCTTCGTACAACAATTTTATAACCCTCATCTATGCCAACTTTGCTTCCTGCCGTACTTCCTGTAGGCTTAATTATTCTCATTGGTTTTATTGTGGGTCGTACTTTACCGTTAGAGCGTTCTACTTTATCGCAGCTCGCTTTATATGTTCTATCTCCTGCTCTAGTAATCGATAGTTTGTATCGTAGCCAATTATCCTTTGCTAGCTCTAGTAAGCTTTTACTCGGTTTTGCCCTCACTTCTGGCATTATTTATATCTCGATCTGGTCGCTCGCTCGACCATTTAATTTTTCTCCATCCCTTCGACGAGCTATTACGGCGATCGTGATGTTTCCCAATAATGGCAATATGGGTTTGCCCGTGGTGACTTTTGCCTTGGGGGAAGCAGGATTGGATCGAGCTATTATTTATATGCTCGGCTCTAGTTTTTTAATGTTTTGTTTGGGTCCTGCAATTATTAGAGGAAAAGGTTTTTTACAGGGTTTAAAATTAACTCTCAAACTACCTTTAATTTGGGCAATTATATTCGGAGTTGCCCTACGTCTACTATCTGCCAAAATACCTTGGGAATTAGACAAGGGTATTCAACAACTAGGTGCAGCAGCTATTCCGATCGCT
>CAYXWE010000833.1:0-2265 GCA_964468145.1 uncultured Pleurocapsa sp. | reverse complement strand
GTCCTGCTCTAGATACATAAGACCTAGCATTGTACCTAAACCTAAAGAAATCTCTCCATCTTCAAATTGAGCCGAAACTAATGCCCGACGAATCTTACCATCGCCGTCCCAAACCAAATCTGCCATCGCAACTTGACCCCGATCTTCTAAAATCCTTGGGGGGCGCACAGTTTCCCCAATAGCCTTCTTAACCCCAATCAAATTTAGTCTCTCGCGAAAAACCTTTTCTAGTGCAGCTTGTCCTGCTGGATCTCCATGTTTAAGATCGCGATAAAGATCTAAGCCTATTACTCTGGGATTTTGTTGCTGGATCTGAGTCAATAACTTAGCCAAGATACCATCAGGCATGGGCCATTCTCCCAAATTAGAAATGTCTGATTCGCTAATTTCGACTATAACTATACGAGAATCCCTTGTTTCAGTAGGTCGTATCTGAAACCATTTATCTAATACCGACCATTCGGCAGCTTGGTAGATACCAGTCAAGCTGCCTGCGATCGCTAATCCTGCAATACCAGGGGCGATCGTTAATACTCCCTTAAACTGATTGATTTTTTGTTTGAGAGTTGACCAAACCAAAGATCTCTATCCTGATTAATTTGTCTAATTATTGATAGTTACTGGAAAATTACCCAGCCAACAATGGTTGTGCAATTTCCCATTATTTTGCTTTCCAATCTACTCGACAAATTCTGCTTTGGCGACCTTTTCCAAACCAACTTCTTTTAATAAATTTTCCCAGTTAGAGGATATTTCTCGATCTTGCGGTTTAGTTATTTTCAACTGTGCCAAAATTGAAACTGTATCGTACCAGATACCTGCTTTGCCATATTCTGCAGCATTCTCTAACGTGCGAGCATCACCTAGGTGTGAGTCTAAAGAAATATCCACAGCAACTCTTTTAATATTTCCTCGGGCTACTGGACTATCAGGCCCTAGTTTATCGTCACACATCAAAATTAGCGACCATTGATATTCTCGATCTATAGCCAAACTAGGAGCATCTTCTGGTAAAGTCAAGCTCACAATACCCGCGCGCTCTCTCACCATAGGCACAATAGCTTGATAGTCGTAGTCTTCATTTTCATCTCTTACACTCAGCATTGCTTTGGTAGTTGATGTCTGAGGAACATAAACCAGCATCGTGGGATGGGATTTGGTGGTCAAAGCCTGGCTAGCAATAGGAAGCAAAGGAGTCATGGGAATATTCAAATCTAGAGAATCGAGGGGACATTGCGCTCCACGAGATGCTCCTGCTACAGTCTGTTGGGGTTTACCTCCTTTTGGTGGTTGAAAAGTAACTTGATTTTTTTTGTTGGTGTAGATTGATTTGTTCTGAGCCAGTACCTCTACAGGAAGGCTTCCTGCCAAAGGCGAAGCTATGAATAATGTCAGACAAAATGATTTTAAAGACGAATAGATTTTATAACAGTTCATGGTAGTTGTTTTTTCAAAGTTATTTTAAATCAGTTGCTATACTACAGATTGTATTCCTATTATGGGGATAAGCAGTGATCTTGTGATGAATTGTTAGTAAAAATCTAATTAATTTTTTTGCTTAAATTTACGTAATTGGATTGATAAATATTAGTGCAAATACGGAGTAATTTTTGGCTCGATATTCCATAGTTACTGGCAAGTTTATTTTCGAGTTATGGACTTAAATTCGTCTGCGTAAACCAAAATAGCCTTTTAGCAACTATATTTTTAAATTGGTTCGATAATACGTGCTTATCTTTCTAAGCACAAATACTTAATTCAAATGCGTAATTATAACAATGATTGCTTGTTTGGATCTTCTGCAATTGTAAAATTTACTCAAGACAAGCAAAGTAATTGTGGCAACCTAAAATAAGGATCGAGCTTAAGAAAAAATTGGGGGATGTCATCAACACGGCGAGGCAAGCCCTAACTAGTAACCTCATGAATCAGAGAAAATTACAAATAACATTTACCCAGAAGGAAATAACTCCAGAAATAAAAGCGATCGCTTACACATTAGTACACATTAGTAAATCAAAACGTCCCAATTTATCTAAAGGCTTGTTTTAACAACTAATTAATACTTAATGTTATTTATCTGGAACATTTCAACGGATTTAGCTAGCGTGTAAAGATAATAGTTATTTTTATAAAAGTATCGATGTTCCACAATCGAGAGTTACTAGCTAATATACTGACTGCGTTTAACGGCTTTCTAATTAAACCAAGCAAATTTATCTTATGTAGTTTATTTTACTTTGGTTTCAACGCTACTTCGGTTTT
>CAYXWE010000832.1:0-2268 GCA_964468145.1 uncultured Pleurocapsa sp. | reverse complement strand
ACTATGGTTGCCCCAGGGGAAACGGTATCGTCGGGAAAGCCTAATTGTAGATTTTGTTTTATTTCGACAGTAAAACCAAAATATTGTTCTAACCAATCGCACAATGTTGATGGAGAATCTATTAGATTGAATGTATTAGATTGCTCTTTCCCCTGTACTCGTATAGTAAGTTCATTGGTTGCTAGATCGAATTGCGATCGCAGAGCATGAATCTTCTGGTTATTTTTACCGTTAACAAATTTACCATCTCTATCTACAATCGCCCAAGTACGATCGCCTTTTAGCGCACCCGACTCTAAAATAGTCACGCGATCGCATTCTACTCGATCTAAAGATTTGATCGGATAAACAAACAGTCGAGCAACATAAGGTTGGATAGAAGACATGAGATATTGATTTTTAGTTATCAAAGACGAGATCGTCTAACTCTGCGTAATCTGGTAGTTGGGCTTGGATTTGCCGACCATCACGTATAATTATTCTATCGTGTTGCGATCGCGATAGTAGCTCGCTAAAGTAACGAGCAGAGAAAATAATTAAATCCGCTTTATTACCTGGAGTTATTTTACCCAGATCGCCCAAACCCATAATTTGGGCGGGGGTAGTGGTAACGCTTTCGATCCAATTACCATAAGGGGTATCTAGATGAGCTATTCTAACTGATTGCTCGAATACTTCTAGTACATCGAGATCGCCAAAACTAAAAAAGGGATCGCGACAGTTGTCGCTAGCAAAAGCTACGGGTATCTGATGTTGTTGTAATTCTTTGACTCTAGTAACGCCTCGCCAGTAAGGAGTAGCTGCAGATTGACGATCTTGTAAATATAAATTGCACATGGGCAGACTAACAACCGCAATACCCGCTTGTTTAACTAAATCCATCGTTTTGCTAACTACCTCGAGAGACTGTACCGCCAAGCTACAACAATGTCCGCAGGTAATCTTACCCCTAAAGTTATAACGCAAAGCAGTTTCGGCAATTTTTTGCAGACATTTTGAATTAAAATCGCCATTTTCATCTGCATGGAAATCTAAATCCAAATTTCTCTCTTGGGCTAGTTGAAATACTTTATCCAATTGAGCATCAAGATCGGGATTTTGCCAGCCTACTCCCCCTAACACCCCGCCGAGATCGGCAATTTTATTAGCGAGTCTTACTCCTTCTGGGGTTTGATAGTAGTCCAAGCTTACCAAAGATACTGCCTGTAATCTAATTTTATCTTGCCAAGCAGTACGCAAACTATCGAAGACATCTAAACTAATATCCGCTTGTGCGCCATAACTATCAATATGAGTCCTAATAGCCTGAGTACCATAAGCGTAGCTACATTTCAAGCCAAATTCCATCCGACGATAAACATCATCTGGTTGCCAATATTGCTGACTATCGGCGATCGCTTTATCCAAAGCCATTTCAAAAGTGCCATTGATATTGGGCGATCGCTCCTGGATATGTCCTTTATCTAAATGGGTGTGCACATCTACCAAACAGGGTAAAATAATTTTTCGTTGCAGATCGAGGCTAGCTATATTAAATTCCGATACAGTATTGGCTGCTGCTACTTGTTCGATCTTGCCTTGGCTAATTTTAAGATCGATTAAACTCAAACCCTCCCTTGTCTGCCCTACGGTATCGTCAAGATCTGTCAGACAATGGGGAACATGAGCATTTAACAACCAATAATATTCATCATTTATCATTTAGGTGTTAGTAATTTTAAATATGATGTACAGGTACAGAGTATTCGGTTCGCAGTGAGGGCGATCCCACGGCTTTACAAGCCATCTCAGCATCCGCCCGTTCGCCAAGCGTGTCCGAAGGTCACGGGGGCGAGGCAACCTCGTAAAAGAGCGTCCTCCTCAACAGCGCGATTCTATTAGCTTCATTTAATTAGATTGAAGTCTAACAATGCCTGAAAATCATACCTTAATTTACCAACGCTATCATTCATTTGTTGAATATTCCTTTAGCCCATTTGGTGTGACGGCAAGCACCATGACGCTTGCTCCGCCAAATGTAATGCTCAAAAGCCAAGGACTAATTTTAGCTACAAGATATCTCAGAGGTAATATTTTCTTGGAAAGTATTGAGCGATGTCCTGATGGATGAAGAAAATTGAAAGTATATTCATAATCGACTACTCTAAGTCCTGCAAAAGCTAATAAGTTTAAGGCTGAAGCAATTTCCATAAAAACTAAATGCTCTGGACGATCCAATTTAGAACGAAACTTATTTCTTATTGCATTATTTAACGAATAATCTAGAGG
>CAYXWE010000831.1:0-2268 GCA_964468145.1 uncultured Pleurocapsa sp. | reverse complement strand
TGCCCAGCAAAATTAAAACTTCAAGGTTTGTATTTGAACTCGCTATTACCTTGATAGCCCGAAAGTTCCGCTAATTCCGCCAAAGTCTTTGTCCCTGGATAAAACTTGCCATCAATCTCCCAGGTGGGGAAAGATTGAATTCCTGCAGCCATACAGGCTTCTCTTTGAGGATTTTCGCCCCTAGAATCGCATTCTAGATAATTAACTTCTGCAAATGCCTCTTTGCCAAATAATTGCTTTTGATCGTAACAATGGGGACACCAAAATGCACCGTATTTTTTAGCACCAGTTTCGGTCAAATACTTAGCTAAAGCTATTTCTGCTTCTCCAGAGGTGGTGGTAATTTCCCATCCTTTTGGGGGTACTGCTTGTCCCTGGGCTTCGGGAATAGTAATTAGTCCGTCCGCATCCACTACTTCTTCTGCACTGTTGGCTTGAGCGATGGGAGAATTGACATTAGAGTAGATGCCCAAAGTAACTACGATAGTCAGCAAGCTAACGATTAGCCCTGTAAACATTATTTGTCCCAAGTCTTCCCAATCTCTACCAGTAATAGTAAATATCAACAAACTCAAAGAGAATAAGGCAGAGCCAATACAGTAAGGACAGAGAGTTTTAAGTTCGGTGGCTAAGACATACATCAAATAACCACTAAACACTGCCATCGCAATGCTTCCTGCCAGCAGCAGCCACCAACTGTAATTTTCTAACTGTCTTCTTAACCCTTTTTGTTTTTCAGGATTAATCCCTAAGGGGACGAGGGCAAAAGCAGCCATGCTGAGATAAGCAAGGCAACCAAAAAGACTTAAAGGCAGACCAAATACGGTGGCATAAACACTATTGAGTACGCCTCCACAGCCAGCAGCACCACCTGCAGCAGCACCCGCATCTATGGAGCAAGCAGGGCCAGTACCAGTTAACTTAGTGATGGTGAGATAGGCAGTTAGAACTGCTCCTGCAATGGCGATCGCTCCAATAATGGGTCGCGACCAGCGGTATATCCAAGGTTGAGAACGACGACGGCGCATAATTTATAAAATTCAATCAAATATTTTTACATCGAAAAAGTAGATACTAAATAACTCATCAACTTAGTTTCTAAAAATTTTTGAGTAGAAGATGAATTTTTTCGGAAAATCTACTTAATCTTGACCAATAATTTAATACTAAATAATTTATTGTCCAAAATTTCGTTGTCCAAATTATAGCCGAGTCAATTTTCAACTCGGACTACTTCCACTGCTCGACCGAAGTATTAGAGCTAGATTGTTGTTTAGTTTGGGGAACAGATTTTGCTGCCTCGACAAACTGAGAAACCCGAATTGGATCGATAGTTTCGCTAATTTTTCCGTGACGCTTGAGAGAACTAGAAACAATTACTCCATTAGCAGCCTGCATCAATTGAGATATGTTTGACCAATCTGCCCCGCTACCAATAAACACTGGGGTATCTCCTGCTGCTGCGGAGGCTAATTCTAAATCTTCTTGGGTGGGAGGACTACCCGTTGCCCATCCCGACAAAATAACTCCGTCTGCCAAGCCTCGTTCGATGGTATCTTTGACTGCGGTAGTTAAATTCGGCGTTCCCAATGGACGAGCGTGTTTTACCAAAACATCAGCTAGGATAGCCACCTCTGAGCCTAATTCTCGACGATATCTGAGTAATTCGTAAGCCTTGCCTTCAATTAACCCTTGATCGGTTGCCATAACTCCTGTTAGGACATTAACTCGAATAAAATCTACCCCCGTACAGGTGGCGATCGCCATAGCACTACGAGCATCGTTGCGTAAAACATTGATCCCGATGGGCAACATAACCATTCCCTTCAGGCGATCGACAATTAAAGTCATAGCACTAACTACCGCAGGATCTACACAGTCCTTGGTAAAAGGCGCATCAAAAAAGTTTTCGACAATTATTCCATCTACCCCGCCAGCAGAAAGAGCGGTTGCTTCTTGTTCTGCCCTGGCGATTACTTCCTTCAATTTTCCTTTCCAACGAGGAGAGGTAGGTAAAGGAGATAAATGAACCACCCCAATTACTGGATTATCTATTTTAAAAATTTGTTTTAATTTCACGCTGACTCCACCACGCGGTTTATTTCTCCCCTGCAAAAGTTATTATTATCTCAGACAAAGCTTACTACTGTACACACTCTTTTCTTGGAGTATTTTGCGGTCGAGTCTTGCAAAAATATGGCAATTTTACGGATAATTGATTCCCACTAAGGATTTTATCTGTTAATATATTTTAACGAAAAGGTTATT
>CAYXWE010000830.1:0-2269 GCA_964468145.1 uncultured Pleurocapsa sp. | reverse complement strand
GCTAGAAGAGATGGCTAGCAAGCATGATAACTTCCGTATGGATTATGCTATCAGTCGCGAACAGCAAAACCCAGAAGGTGGAAGAATGTATATTCAACACCGAATTGCCGAACACGCTGACGAACTATGGGAAATGATGCAAAATCCCAAAACTCATACCTATATCTGTGGTCTAAAAGGTATGGAAGGCGGTATCGATGAAGCTCTCAGCGCAGCAGCAGCCAAACATGATGTTAACTGGGATGAATATCGCAAAGCGATGAAAAAAGAACATCGCTGGCACGTTGAAACGTATTAATTAGCTATAGACTTTAAGCTCTAAGCTCTAACCTTTAGATATTGCGATCGCTGTTTTATCTGGCGATCGCTTCTTGATGCAGTTGCTCTTTGATGGAAACCAACAAGATCGCACTGCATCGCTTTTTTATGGCTTTAAGTTGGAAATAACTATGATTAGTAATTACTACTCAAATTATGCAAAGAATAGCCATCATTGGTTCTTGCGGTGCAGGGAAGTCTACCCTGTCTAAAACATTAGGCAAAAAACTAGATTTACCCGTAATTCATTTGGATACTTATTATTGGCAAGCAGGGTGGCAAGAAAGTAATTGCGATCGCTGGCAAGAAATACATCAAAAGTTAATTAAAGGCGATCGCTGGATTATTGATGGGAATTACGGCGACAGGATAGATTCGCGTCTGACCGCAGCCGATACGGTTATTTGGCTGAATTTTAATCGCTATTTTTGTTTGTGGCGCGTAGTTAAAAGATACTTACAATACGCGGGTAAAACTAGACCCGACATGGCAAAGGGGTGTCCCGAACGATTTAACTGGGAATTTTGGCTTTATGTTTGGAACTTTGCCAAGCTACACCGAGGTAAAATCGTCGAGGGACTAACTAATTTTTCTAGCAATAAGCAGACTATTATTTTACAAAATTCTTCTCAGTTGTCCGATCTGCTTCAGCAGTTAGATAAGAGGAAAAAAGTAAATGAAAATTACAATTGACGATCTTGGCGATGGAGAAATTGCGACATTTTTAGCCGAACATATCCCAAGAATGAAATCAGTTTCCTCTCCAGAAAGCAAACACGCATTAGATCTTAAAGGTTTGAAAAAATCCGAAATTACTTTTTGAACGGTATCGGATGGCAATCGCTTTCAATTAACTTTTGATGTGTTTTCTCTCAGCGATCGCATCTCAGGTCTTGGCAGACAATGCTTAAAAATCATTTATCCTCAGGCGTTTTTTCTTAAAAGCTTATGGCTTATAGCTTGTAGCCTATAGCTACCCAAACTATTTAATTCTTCTATGCCGAACTTTTTACAATAAAAATGAGAATTACGTTAAATTTAGTTAAGCTAGAGGTAATATAAATAAAAGAAACTTGACATACCAGCCAGCAATACACATTGAAATATCGAGGTATATTGCAGCGACAATTTGATTTAATGTTCGCCAAAGGTTAGCGGTATCAACGAGTGGGAGAGCAAGAAGCGGGTCAAAACCCGAAAGAACAAAAAAATAATCTTAAAAATATTCAATTTAGAGCAACATTTATCTTATGAAAAATTTTTCGTGGCGAATCGTATTACTGTGGACGCTACCCTTGTTGGTAGTAGGCTTTTTCCTATGGCAAGGAACATTTTCTACTCCTACAACTAACACTAGTATCAGCGGTGGTAACGCAGCCAGTACTCGTATGACCTATGGTCGCTTTTTGGATTACCTGAATTCTGGACGAGTTAGCTCTGTAGAACTATATGAAAATGGTAGAACAGCAATTGTCCAGGCGATCGACCCAGAACTAGATAACCGCTTGCAAAAACTAAGAGTTGACCTACCTGCAAACTCCCCCGAACTAATTGCTAAGTTGAGAGAGGCAGATGTTGATTTTGATTATCATCCTCCTAGTAGTGATGGTGCAGTCTGGGGACTTTTGGGTAACTTAATTTTTCCTGTAATCTTAATTGGTGCATTGTTCTTATTATTCCGCCGTTCCAACAATATGCCTGGTGGTCCTGGGCAAGCCATGAACTTTGGTAAATCTAAAGCCAAGTTTCAAATGGAAGCAAAAACAGGCATTATGTTTGATGATGTAGCTGGTATCGACGAAGCCAAAGAAGAGCTACAAGAGGTTGTAACTTTCTTGAAGCAGCCCGAAAGATTTACTGCGGTTGGCGCAAAAATTCCTAAAGGCGTTCTACTTGTTGGCCCTCCTGGAACTGGTAAAACTCTTTTAGCCAAAGCGATCGCTGGTGAAGC
>CAYXWE010000829.1:0-2283 GCA_964468145.1 uncultured Pleurocapsa sp. | reverse complement strand
CCAGTTAAGTCCACAGTTTCAATTTGAGGAAATTTTTCGATTAAGGTAATAATATCTTGACAAACTTCGGGGGATAATTCTTCTGTTCTTTTGGGGCTGGCTTCTACGTGACAATGAGTACAAGCGAGATTGCACTTTCTGCCCAGGTTAATCTGTAAGACGGTAATTTTATCTTTGGTTAAAGGCGCGGTAATTTTTTTACTAAAAGGAATTAATGAAGCTTTGGTTTTAGATGGCATAATGCAGCCCGTGAATTAATATTTGTTGAAGAAATAGTTTGCCTATTTTTGAAAGATTATGTTCGACTCTAACAACGCCAGCACTATAAATTATTAGAACTAGATTAATTTTTACTAAGATTGGCAAAAAAAAATTATCGATTTACTCCCTGCCTCCTTTCAAATATTGCCAACCTAACAAAAATCCGATCGCCACAGAAGGAAATAAAACTATCGCGATCGCCGTCCCCGTGGTTGGCTCGATGGGTAAGTATTTACCGCCGTATTTAATTAAAATTGATAGCACGGTTGAAACCAACAAAACTTTGAAAATAAATCCCGCCTGAGTGTTCATTTATAAAACTAAAAACTAATGACGAATAACTAATGACGAATAACTACAATAAAAAATAGAACAAGCATAAATAAAGTGGAATTGATATGGCTTATACAGTAAATTTAACGAGCAATCAACGGTTAACTATAACTCTACAGGGAAATCAGACTAATATTAATTTAGTATCTAGCAGTCCAGGACAACACCAGAGCCAAAGTAGTAGCTTCACTACAGGAAATTGGCAGATAGCACCCAAACTGTATAGAACGGGCGCGGGTTTTGCTCTCGAAATTAATGGTCAGAAGGGTTCGCAATTCGTTTTGATTCAAGGAAATAGTATCCATACTAGCTCCGCACCTGATTTGAGCAATGCTAGTCAAATTGAACTGAAAGAAGTTGCAGATCCTCCATCAAGTCCTAATAACATGAATATGGACTTTGATCTCGACTTTGAACCCATGCAGCCGATGCAGCCCATGAATATGGGTAATATGTCAATGGATATTAATTCCATGTCAATGAATATGGGTAATATGGCAATGAATATGAATAGGAATCTGGGTAAGACACCTACCAAACGTTTTTGTTCTCAATGTGGAGAAGCAGCAAAACCCAGCGATCGCTTTTGCAGTAGTTGCGGTCATCAATTAAATTAAATAGTTAGCTGTATCTTTGATAATTTATAATTTACTCTTTCTTTAATGACATATTGCCTGGGCATCATCAACCAATTTGGTATTGTAATGGCTTCTGATTCTCGTACCAATGCAGGAGTCGATTACATTTCTACCTACAGAAAAATGTTCGATCTATCTTTGCCAACAGAGCGAGCGATTATCATTTGTAATTCTGGTAGTTTATCCGTTTCTCAAGGGGTACTAACCAGGTTAAATCGCGATATTCAAAATCAGGAAGCCAAAAATTTGCATACTATAGGCAGTATGTACGATCTAGCCCAATATATCGGCAATAAGAGTCGAGAAATTCAAGAATTAGACCGCCCTTGGTTAGAAAAAGATGGTATTGATTATAGTTGTAATTTTCTTTTGGGAGGACAAATAAAGGGAGAAGCACCAGAATTATATTTGATCTACCCTCAAGGCAATTTTATTCAAGCAACCCCAGAAACGCCATTTTTACAGATTGGCGAAACTAAGTACGGCAAGCCAATTCTAGACCGCACTATCACCTTCAAAACTCCCCTAGAAGATGTCGCCAAATGCGCCTTACTATCTTTGGACTCAACTATGAAATCCAATATATCTGTTGGGCCTCCCATCAATCTAGTGATGTACAAAACCGATAGTTTTGAAATTAATAACAAGTTAGAATTACGCATCGGCGCGCCTTATATCGCCAAAATTCGCAAGCTGTGGGAAAACTCAGTACGCCATGCTTTTGAATCTATGCCCGATATTGAATGGGAACAGGATCTAAATGATGAGGAAGATATTTATATAGATTGAGGGACAAAAAAACAATTAGATTAAAAACGAAGCAGTAAGGGCTTTAGCTTATCTCAGATCTTGTACCAGTCTTTATAAGTCCAGTCAGGTAATGGATTAAGAACAATTTCAAAGCCATAAAGAGCAGCAATATCTGTTTGCTCTCGAATATATTTCAGCAAGCGCAGCCAAGCAACGGAGGGAAAAAGAGTTTTCAAAGCTAAGGGGCAGATTGTTTTCCAGGAGAGAAAAGTACGCAGTGACCAGGGAACAATCCAATGGG
>CAYXWE010000828.1:0-2285 GCA_964468145.1 uncultured Pleurocapsa sp. | reverse complement strand
GTCAGAAACTCATGGCTCAACGAAGTAGCCATGAGTAGTTCATAAAAAAGTGACTGCTAAAACAGCCACCAGTTATTGAGGTATGAATTCAACAGTCGATCTAAAACCAAAATATTATTACTTTTCAATTATTTTACTAACTCGTTTAAACCGCACCAGAATCTTTGCAGATTCAGCGCACAATCATCTCAAATAAACTGAAATGTATAAACAGCAGTATATTCAAAGCAATTTGATATAAAGACAACTATCTAGTATCTAATATACAAACATAAAACATCTCTCACTCTACATCAGTGAGTAAAAGTGACAAAAAGTAACTTAATTTTGTTTCAATTTATTTTAATGGCTGAAAAACAACAAAATGAATTATATTATGTTCAAGCAGCCAATACTAATGAATTTCATAGATAAACGTCAATGGATTCAAAAGATGCAGTTTTCTTAATCGAGAAGTTACGAAAAAATATTACAGTTGAGTTGAACCTATCCGATACCCAAGAATTTGTTTTACACCGATGCTTATTGGGTTTATCCTATCAAGAAATTGCTGATTGCTCTGGTTACGACCACGACTATATTAAACAAACGGGAGCAAAGTTATGGCGATCGCTGTCTACGGTTTTAAATAAAAAAGTTACCAAAAGCAATCTTCGTAATGTCTTAAACCAATACTGTCAGGAAAGAGAAAAAATCGATCTCGATTCTTCATCAATAGAGTCGAAAACTATTAAACAAAAATCTGTATACGATTGGGGAGATGCCATTGATGTTGATTCTTTTGTTGGCAGAAAACAAGAACTGGACACAGCACAAAACTTAATTTTGCACAATGACTCTCGTTTGCTAACAGTATTGGGTATGGGAGGAGTCGGCAAAACCGTTCTCGCTTCCAAATTAGCCAGAAATATTGCAGGAGAATTTCAATATATAATCTGGCGAAGTTTGCGCAATGCCCCGCCTTTTCTAGAATTGCTTGCCAATTTAATTGATTTGTTTGCCAAAGATAAAAAATCGACTCTCCCTGATGGTGTAGATCCTCTCCTAAACCGCTTAATGCACTATCTATCTACCTTTCGCTGCCTGATTGTTTTAGATAATCTAGAGTCAGTCCTCTGTAGCGGTAAAACAGGAGGACAATATCGTCAGGGTTATGAAGGCTACGGTCAGCTTTTGCGTCGTGTTGCCGACCAAAAACATCAAAGTTGCGCGATCGTTACCAGTCGCGAACGGCCTATTGGCATTTCTTTTAGAAGAGGTCAGAATTCACCAGTATCTACTTTGCAGCTTAGAGGACTAAATCTACAAGAAGGTCAAAAAATTTTGGCAGATAAAAATATCTTTGTTAAATCGGATCTAGATAGCGCATCTAATTTAGTACAAATTTATTCGGGCAATCCTTTAGCCTTAAAAATAGTATCTGCTACCATTGATAGCCTGTTTAGAGGCAACATTACTGAATTTTTAGATCGGGGTAGTATTGTCTTTGGGGATATTTGGGACTTATTAGAACAACAATTCAATCGTTTGACACAATTAGAACAACAAATCATGTATTGGCTGGCGATCGCCCGTATCCCTCAGTCAACGTCGCAATTGAGCGAAAATTTAGTCCACAAAGTCCCTTCCAGAGTACTTTTGAGAGTCTTAGAGTCATTACAGGGCAGATCTTTAATTGAAATTAACCCTGAAGGATGTACTCAACAATCAGTGGTTATGAAATACGTCACTGAAAGATTAATTGCACAAATCCACCAAGAAATTATTACTCAACAACTAGAGTTGCTGCTAAATTTGCCTCTGATTCAGGTTCAAAGTTGCGATCGCATCCGAGAAGCCCAAACCAAACTGATTTTGAAGTCTGTACTCAAATCTTTATCGATCGCTACTAAAAAAAAGTCTAATTTAGAACGACTTCTATACAGTCTCATCAACAAACTACGGGGTCAATCTTTTTTAGAAGTGGGTTATGGAGTAGGAAACATTCTCAATCTATTGGGACAGTTGGATAGCAATCTACAGGGGAAAGATTTTTCTAATTTATCTATTTGGCAAGCTTATTTACCAGAAACAATCCTCAATCGAGCGAATTTTGCCCGCAGCAACTTTAGACAATCTCGATTTGCCGAAACTTTAATTTAACAAATTGGGGTTTGGGGCGGAACTCCCCAACCTCGCGTAGCAGGTTGTGGGATAGATAGCCCCAAGTGTTGACTTGGTAGTACACAATTTTGTTGTTAGTTAAACTATTTTTTTTAATGAACCACGGAGCGGTGCGACCCCTC
>CAYXWE010000827.1:0-2287 GCA_964468145.1 uncultured Pleurocapsa sp. | reverse complement strand
ACTTCTCGGCTTGATATTGTGTTTCTAAAATTTGAACCTTATTAGCAATCTTTTGTTTTCTTGACCATAAAATAATCTTCTCTTGAGCGTTTTGATAGTCTGCTGCTCCTTCAGGTATGGTTTTTACAATAGATATGGCACTACTAAAACTGTTGGCGGAGGCTTTTGCTGTAGCCAATGCTAAACCACACTTACCAATCCAATCAGACATTACTTCCTTGTCTAGATTAATCTCGTTAGTTGCCGAATTATAACACTCCTGATACTTCTCGGCTTGATATTGTGTTTCTAAAATTTGAACCTTATTAGCAATCTTTTGATATCGAACTATTCCAGCTATGCCGAACCCTCCACCTAAAATACCAAGAATTAATATTAAGGGAAGTTTCCTATTAGGTTTAGCAGTGGAAGGGCTATTGAGGTTAGGATTAGCTATTTGGGGAGACTCCAGGGCAGTATTATTTCTTGCACTGGGCTGATTGATAGCCGTTTCTAAATCTATTCTAGTGCTAGATGATCCGACAGATTTTTTGCTACTTGTTTCGGGGATAGATTCGCTATGAATCTCCAACATTTCTAACCACTCTTGCATGGAAGTAGGACGATCGCCTGGTTCTATTTCCATCCCCTTCAGAATTGCCGCATTTACGCGATCGCTTATTTGAGGATTGTGTTGCTTCGGTTCAACCAAATCATCATTAAGGATTTTCCTAGCTGTGCTGGGAGTCGGAATATCCCCAGTAACTAAATAATAGAAACTAGCAGCTAAGGTGTAGATGTCTATTTGAGGTGTTTTATTATTTTGCTCCCCAGAACTGATTAATTGTTCCCAAGGAGCAAAAGCTTTATTGCCAGAATGAGTGCTGCGACTGGTTTCGGTAGAGCCTGATATACCAAAATCAATTAGGACTGCTTTACCATTTTCAGTATGAATCAAAATATTGTTAGGATGTACGTCACGATGAATAATCCCTGCTTTGTGACAAACCACTAAAGCAGAACCTATTTGTCTGATGTATTCTAAAGCTTTGACTTCTGGTAATGCCCCATTCGTTTGTACTAAGTCGTAGAGACTATCCCCTGGAATGTAGTCTATTAAGATACAAGGCAAGTCATCTTCAGCAAAGAAATCAAATACTCGAACTATATGAGGATGGGGGCTTCTTCCTAACTGGGCTAGTTGTTTAGCTTCTCTTTTAAAGTTCTCGACATATTTAGAATATTTTGCATCTCTTTGCAGTCTACTGTTGGGAAGTTTAATGACAGCAAGAAAATCAAAACCAAGATTCTTCGCTTTATAGGAAATACCAAAGCCACCCTGTCCTAGTTCTTCTAGGATTTCATAGGGACGATTCTTAAGTTTGTGTCCAGGTTGCCACTGCTGCATTAGTTCTCAGTCCCAATCCCTTTTAGTTGTGTTTCAACTTGGGATAGTCGGTCTTCTAGGGCGGTCATCCTTTCACCTAGAGGAACATTCTCAGGACTATCTAAATATTGGGCTAATGCTCCAATTACTACGTCGGTTTTAGAGGTTTTCTTTTCTTTGACATAGCTATCTAATCTATCTAGCAAACTATCTGGAAGTCTGACGGCAATTTGGCGTTTTCCCATGATCTAAACTAGGCTGTGATAGGCTCATATTACCAAATGTCTAACTTAGTATTTATTAAATTCTGGGAATTTACTGTAGGTGAACACTTCAATCAATCAAAAATGCGAGCAAAAGTTTTGCTTGAATTTCGGATTTTCAAGAGTTGATATATTCTTGTGAGGAAGTAGTATCTGCCCAAGGTTCACCCAAAGAAGAGAATGCAGCTTTCTTTTCTCCCAGGGGTTCGACTATTTCTGGTAAGTGGTGGGTTGAGCGAGCCAGGCGATCTAGTTTACAAACTATCAGGGTGTCACCTTCTCAGATCTTATCCAGCAACTTCTACAATTCGGGACGACTTTTCTTCGCTCCTAGTTTTTACTCGCTAGCTATAAGTGAAAACAAAGTAATCTAATAAATAGTTATAAAAACCGAAAGCATTTATATCGATGTCGGAAAAATTGAAGGTTAAAGCTGACATATTGCAAAATCAAGGAGTCGAACAGGCAAAAAAAAACGATTTGAGAGCTGCTATACAATCATGGGAACAAGCTTTAATCGTTTATAACCAAATTGACGATAGAGATGGAAAAGGTAATGCTTTAGGTAATTTAGGAGTAGCTCATCACTTTCTAGGGAATTATCAACAAGCAATAACCTATCATCATGTCAGGAGACGGCGAAAGCAGTGGAGTAGGC
>CAYXWE010000826.1:0-2290 GCA_964468145.1 uncultured Pleurocapsa sp. | reverse complement strand
GACCAATGACCAATGACCAATATTTCATAACAAAGCTGCTGCCCTTTCTGCCAAAAGCGATCGCTCGCCTTTAGAGAGGGTAATATGACCAGCTAGGGGTTCGTGTTTGAATCTTTCGACTACGTAGGTTAAACCGTTGCTAGCAGCGTCGATATAGGGATTATCGATCTGGTCGGGATCTCCCGTTAAAATTACTTTTGTACCTTCTCCTGCACGGGTAATAATAGTTTTCACTTCATGGGGAGTAAGGTTTTGCGCTTCGTCAATAATTAAAAATTGCTGGGGAATAGTGCGACCGCGAATATAGGTCAGGGGTTCGATTTGCAGCAGTCCCATTTCGATTAATTCTTCGTGTCCCCTGCGCCAATGTCCTGGTTTCTCGTTAGTATCTTGCGTACCAAAAATGAGATCGAAGTTATCATACAACGGCTGCATCCAAGGAGTCAGTTTTTCATTAATGTCTCCAGGGAGAAAACCAATATCTTTGCCCATGGGTACTACGGGGCGAGATATCAAGAGGCGGGTATAGAGTTTCTCTTCAGCAACTTTTTGTAGTCCTGCTGCGATCGCCAACAGAGTTTTTCCCGTCCCCGCTTTACCGACTAGGGTGACAAGTTTAATTGAATCTTGCAGCAATAAATTGAGAGCAAATCTTTGTTCTCGGTTGCGGGGTTGTATCCGCGATATTCCTAGCTTGGGCAAACCCACTAGGGGAATGAGTCGATTGCTTTTACCTTCGAGCGTTCCCAATGCAGTGTGAGAAGGATTTATTTTATCGACTAGGGTAATATCTTGATTGGGTAAAAATTCTTGCTCTAGAGTAATCGAGCCAGCTTTAAAAAATTCATTAATTTGTTCTGCATCGACTAATACTTCTGTCGTACCAGTATAAAGTTCGTCTACATCTACTTTATCGGTTTCATAGTCTTCTGCATTGAGTCCCAAAGCATCTGCTTTGATCCGTAAATTAGTATCTTTACTAACTACAATTACGGGACACTGACAGTTATGTTTGCACTGCATTCCCACTGCCAAAATAGCATTATCTGCCACATCCCCGCTCAATTCGGGGGGTAATTCTTGGAGGGTTTGGCGATCGCCCAAAGCTACTCGCAATGTCCCACCATTATCTAAATTTACGCCTTTGGTTAGATGTCCGTTTTCCCTCAATTTATCGAGAGTGCGGGATACTTCTCTAGCATTGCGACCAGTCATTTCTGGCTGCTTCTTGAAACGATCCAACTCTTCGATAACCGTAATGGGCAATACTATTTCATTTTCTTCAAAACGAAAAATAGCTGTAGGATCGTGCAGTATGACATTGGTATCAATTACAAAGATTTTTTTCATTCACCAGAGAGCTTAAGACAAATAGCTTGCTTGAGCGATCTTACACCTACTAAGGTAATTCTCTACGAGCTATGTATTATTTATAGACAATCATCTGCTGAGTTTTTTCTAGATAGCTATCTGCTTTATTGATACAGTTAGTGGTTTGGGGGACTAGTTCTCCCAAACTATTGGCTAATTTATCCCTTTGTTCCAATGAAAGCTGGCGATCCGCTTGAGCCTGCTGCAAACTATTGAGATAGTTTCCTAGATAATTGTCCAGTTTGAGAAAGAAATTATCGACCTGTTGGTGTAATTCCTGTTCGATGTATACTGTGACTTTACCATTAATTTCATCAATAAAGCGATCGCTAGAAACATTAATTTGTTCGACTACTTCAGGAATGGAAACAGCATAGTAATCCTCTTTTTTATAAGGTCTTTTGCGTTTTTCTTGACTATAAAAAGGAATTGCTCCCAACCAATAGTACCAAGCTCTTCTTTTAACTAATAATTCATCGTAACCATCGTCAACCAAACGGCTTTTAATTTTAACTAACCGTTTGTCGATCTCAATTTCCCTGTTATCGGTAATAATGGGCGAAGGTAGCCGTAATTCGATCTCAAAGTTGGTTTGCAGACGGTTTTTAGCTCGTTCGATAATATCTTGAGTTTCTTCAATTAAGAATTGCTCAATATCTTCTCTAGCTTGGGCGACTTCTAGTTCGATCTCTTGACTGATTTTGAGAATCAAATCTTCTAAATGTTCTCTGGCTTTACCGATCGCTTCTTGAGTAAAATATTCCGCTTCCGATTCAGTTTTAAAAGAAACAGTACCCGAAGTTCTGTATTCAATACCAGCCTTGAGATTTTCCGATACCCATTTGGGAAATAATTCAAAATCACCTAGATTACTGGTTAATAATTTACGGGCTTTAATATCGGCTTTTTTCAGTGCATC
>CAYXWE010000825.1:0-2293 GCA_964468145.1 uncultured Pleurocapsa sp. | reverse complement strand
GATCGAGCCTCTCAGCTAAAATCAATTATCATAAATAACTGTTAGTTGCTTCTAAAAAAACGTGGATTCATCGATCGCCGATCTCAGACAAAACTATACTCTAGCAGGACTATCCCAAGGGGATCTAGACTCCGATCCTATCGCTCAATTTAATGTTTGGTTTCAACAAGCCTTGGATGCGGATTTGCTCGAACCAAACGCCATGACTATTGCTACTGCTACCCCCGATGGCAAACCTACCGCCAGAATAGTTTTGCTTAAAGGGGTGGACAAACGGGGTTTTGTTTTTTACACTAACTACGAAAGCCAAAAGGGACAGCAATTAATTGCCAACCCTTATGCAGCCTTGGTTTTTCTTTGGGATAAATTGGAAAGACAAGTCCGCGTCGAGGGTAAAGTAGTAAAGTTAGATCGAGAAGAATCTGAGGCTTATTTTCACAGTCGCCCCAAGGCTTCTCAACTGGGTGCGTGGGCATCGGATCAAAGTCGAGTTATACCCAACCGCGAAGTACTCGAACAAAAGTTAGAAGATCTGCAAACCCAATATAAAGATGAAACCGTACCCATCCCCGAACATTGGGGAGGATTTCGGGTAATACCCAACCGTATCGAATTTTGGCAAGGTCGCCCCAGTCGTCTCCACGATCGCTTAGTATACAATCTACAGGACGATGGTAACTGGCAAGTTCGGAGATTATCACCTTGATTAAGTAATGAGTAGCGAGTAACAAGTGAATAATTTAATTTCTCTCGATACATTCGATTTAGTTTTGTGTTTGGGGATGATGGGAATTGCGATCGCTTTATCTCTCTGGCAAAAATTAAATTTAGAAAAGCAATTGGCTTATAGTGCGGTACGCTCGTTGATGCAGCTAATTGCCATCGGTTATATCTTAGATATTGTTTTTGCGATCGATAATTGGTGGGCAGTATTGGCGATCTTGGGCATCATGATTGGCATTGCTACTGTTGTTACCCGCAACCGCATCGACCAAAAGCTGAAGAGACTTTTACCTACGGTAGCATTATCTTTGGTGGCTAGTAGTGCCTTTACTTTAGGCTATGTAATTCTTTTAATCGTACAGCCAGATCGCTGGTACGAACCCCAGTATATAATTCCTTTAGCAGGGATGCTATTTGGTAATGCGATGAATAGTGCTTCTCTAGCAGGAGAAAGACTTTTAAATAGTATCAATCAAAACCGTGGAGAAATTGAAACCCATCTTTGCTTGGGGGCGACTCCTAATGGCGCGATCGCAACCTACAAAAAAGAAGCCATCCGCACTGGCTTAATTCCCATTCTCAACAATATGGTGGTGGTGGGTTTGGTTAGTTTACCAGGAATGTTTACAGGGCAGGTATTGGGAGGCAGCGATCCTTTAGATGCAGTTTCTTATCAAATTCTGATTTTATTCGCGATCGTCTTGGCAAATATTATTTCTACATTAATAGTTACTCAAGGTATTTATAGAAGTTTCTTCAATCAAGCAGATCAATTAATTGGTTGAGTAATTTGTAGCAATTCTTTGAATGTTGAAATAGATAATATTCGTTTGGTTTATTGGTTTTTTGGAAAAACTTGACCTCAGAAATAAGAAGTATTTATTTGACCTAGCGTGGTTTTACCGTCATATCACTCTGTATCAACATCAAACTCAGCAAAAGTATCTGAGTCAAAATAGAGGGCGATCGCTTGTTGGAAACTTTTATCTCATAGAGATAGATCGGTTGTATTTACAGAGTGATAAAACTATTCTCTGAAATTGTATTGACATTTACTCCAGACAAAACGGCAAGGATATTATCATTGCTATCAATAATTTGAGCATCACTATTGCCTGTAATAGTCAGATCGTTAAAATTGATGTCACTGTCTAATCCAATTAGATCTTCACCTTCGATAAAACCACCAATCAAATCTTGTCCTCGATCTAACTCAAGTACGTAAATATCAGATCCTTCTTTACCCCATAGAGTATCGTTGCCAAATCCTCCAAATAAGGTATCGTCTCCCATACCACCAGATAGTAAATCGTTACCCGTATTGCCGTATAGAATGTCGTCGTTTTGATTTCCTAAGATTAGATCATTACCCTCTCCGCCTGAGATAATATCATTGCCATGATATCCAACTAGAAGATCATCTCCTTCTTCTCCTGCGATCGAGTCGTTATCTACTAAACCAATCAGAAAATCATTTCCTTCTCCGCCTGAGATAGAATCATCGCCTTTTCCGCCAAAAATACTGTCGTCTCCTTTCCCTCCAATTAGTTCGTCTGCTGATTCGCTTCCT
>CAYXWE010000824.1:0-2301 GCA_964468145.1 uncultured Pleurocapsa sp. | reverse complement strand
AGCAAATCTAATTCAGCAATTGTTTTATAAGGCAAAAACTGCAGCTATTAAAGCAGTAGATGATATTACTTTCGATCTCTATCCAGGGGAAATATTAGGGCTGGTAGGAGAATCTGGCTGCGGTAAAAGTACTCTTTCCCGCACTATCTTACAGCTTCTTGCGCCCACTTCGGGAGCAGTAGAATTTATGGGACAGGATCTTACTACCCTCTCTACTTCGGCAATGCGGAGTCAACGGCGACACCTACAGATGGTATTCCAAGATCCCCATGCTTGTCTCAATCCTTTGATGAGGGTAGGAGATAGTATCGCCGATCCTCTATTGATTCACAAACTGGCTACTCCCCAACAAGCCAAACAGGAAGTAGCAACTATGTTAGCCAAAGTTGGCTTAACTCCCGTAGAAGATTACTACCGACGCTACCCTAAAGAACTATCGGGGGGACAACAACAGCGAGTTGCGATCGCGCGGGCATTAATTACCAAGCCTAAGTTGGTCATCTGCGATGAGCCTGTGAGTATGCTCGATGCTACAGTGCAGACTCAAGTATTGCAGTTAATGCTGAATTTAAAAGAGGAATTCGATTTAACTTACCTCTTTATTACTCACGATCTTTGGGTTGCCAGATTCTTTTGCGATCGCATTGCAGTAATGAATTCGGGTAAAATTGTGGAAATAGACACCACCAATAAGATTTTTACCCAAGCACAACACCCCTACACTCAAAAGCTGCTTTCTGCTGCACCCTTGTTAGCCGATAAGTAATTTTGTACTACCTGTTAATTAACCTCCAAACAAAGCTCCGATCGCTTTGCCCATATTTTCTGGCTGCATAGCTGCAGTCGCTGCAGTAGGCTCGTAGCCACAATGCACCATGCAGTCAGCACATTCGGGGTTACCACTTTTCTTCCCGTAGTTACTCCATTCGGTTTTAGCCAGCAATTCTTTATAGCTAGAGAAATGACCTTCATTGAGTAAATAACAAGGCTTTTGCCAGCCCAAAACACTATAGCTAGGACTACCCCAAGGAGTGCAGTCGAAATCGCGATCGCCCATTAAAAATTCTAGAAATAGGGGATTGTGGTTAAAATTCCAGTTCTTTTTACCAGATTTCCAAGGAGATAGTATTTCTCTAAACAAGGCTTTGGTTTGTTCTCTTTTTAAAAAGTTTTCTTGGTCGGGTGCCCACTCATAACTGTAGCCAGGAGATACCATCATGCCATCTAGATTCAAACTTTCTAAATAGTCGAAAAATTCCTGCATCTGTTGGGGATCTGCTCCTTCAAAGACAGTAGTATTGGTAGTAACCCGAAACCCCCGTTGTTTGGCTGCTTTAATTGCTGAAATTGCTTTCTCGAATACTCCAGGGCGATCGACGCATTTATCGTGCTGTTCTTGTAAACCATCTAAATGGACGCTAAAAGTTAAGTAAGGAGAAGGCTCGAATTTACTGAGGCTTTTTTCTAACAAGATGCCATTGGTACAAAGATAAACAAATTTTTTGCGCTGTACCAAACCCCGCACAATTTCATCAATCTGAGGATGTAGCAATGGCTCTCCCCCTGGAATAGAAACTACTGGCGCACCGCACTCATCTACTGCATCAAAGCACTGTTGGGGAGTGAGGTTTTGTTTTAAAATCTCTGTGGGATGCTGGATTTTACCGCATCCCGAACAAGCTAAATTGCAGCGAAATAAAGGTTCTAGCATCAACACCAGAGGAAAACGTTTCCGCCCCATCAAACGTTGAGAAACTAAATATTTACCTACCGTTACCGCTTGCTGAAGTTGAATTGCCATATTGGGGATTTCCTCGAACACCTAAAACTCTTTCGAGTTATTGTAATACACTCGATTGAAATTAGTTGTTTTAAATAAACCGCAGAGGGCGCAGAGGAATACATTAAGTTAATTAAGTTAATTAAAATTTTCATTTAAGCCACTTTATCCAACGATAAAGTAATATCCTTGAAAGAACAGACGTTAAGCTACATTCTCTATCTTTATAATGAAAAGGCTATTTTCTCTCCTTGGTTTTTCTTCATCTACTTTAGGATTGTTTTTCTCTGCTGGCGATATTGCCCTTGCTCAAGTTACTCCTGATAATACTCCCGTTAATACTCAGGTTAACCAAAACGGCGATGTTGCTGAGATAACGGGGGGACAAACTAGAGGAAGTAATTTATTTCATAGCTTTCAAGATTTTTCTGTACGTACGGGGAACGAAGCCTTTTTTGATAATGCTAATGATATTTCTAATATTTTTTCTCGCGTTACTGGGGGAAATATTTCTAATATCG
>CAYXWE010000823.1:0-2302 GCA_964468145.1 uncultured Pleurocapsa sp. | reverse complement strand
TAAATCCTTTGGCATCGGTAATAATATTATCTGGCATCCAGTCAGTACAGGGAACGGCACCGATAAAAATAAATACCCCTGCTACCTCTAGAGTTTGTTGGGCTAGGGTTTGGTTGTTGGTAATTTCTACTTTCTGTAGACAGCCTCCTCCCATCATCGCGGTAACTTCTGTATGAGTTAAAAGCTCGATATTCTCTGTTTGTTCGATGCGATCGATTAAATACTGGGACATGGTTTTAGCCAGATTGTCACCGCGAATTAATAAGAACACCTTGGCGACATATTGAGAAAGGAAAATAGCAGCCTGTCCTGCGGAATTACCCCCACCGACAATAATTATCTGGCGATCGCGACATTGTTCTGCTTCCACTGCCGTTGCACTATAGTAAACCCCGCAGTCTTCAAATTCCTGACAATTGGGGATTGGCAAACGGCGATACTTAACTCCCGTAGCAATCAAAACGCAGCGACAAATAACTTGTTCTCCCGTAGCCAATTTGATTACTTTGTAACCTACATCCGACTCTAAACCAATAACTTCTGCGGGACTGTTAATTTGTGCGCCAAACTTTTGTGCCTGTAGCAAAGCACGATTAGCTAAATCCGTTCCCGAAAGACCCAAAGGAAACCCCATATAATTTTCAATTTTAGAACTAGATCCCGCTTGTCCTCCTGGAGCATTTTTCTCTAAAACTAAAGTTTTTAATCCTTCAGAAGCCCCGTAGACCGCAGCAGCCAAACCCGCAGGACCCGCACCGATAACTACCAAGTCGTACACTACATCTTCAAGGGGCTTTTTAATGCCAAGAACTTCTGCTATTTCTACATTGCTGGGATTTTTGAGGACGGAATTATTATCTAGCAAGACAATGGGGGTATCTTCTCTAGTAAATTCAAATTCCTTGAGCAGTTTATCTACAGTGCGATCGCTTTCTAAGTTAATCCAGGTAAAGGGAACTTTATTTTTCGCTAAAAAATCTCGCAAGCGAAAAGTATCGCGATCGTATTGCGAACCAACGATTTTCAATCCCGTATATTCCGATGACTCTAATAACTGACGGCGAGTCAAGAATGCTTGCAGAATAATATCCCCCAAAGCAGGGATTTCTTTTAAAATGCGTTTGAGATCGGCATTAGATACCTCATAAATCTGACTCTCTCCTACAGAAAAGGCAGTTACAGGAGAAGGACTTCCCGTTAACATCGAGATATCCCCTGTAAATTCCCGTTCCTGGTGAATTATGACCCTTACTTGCTTACCCGAAGTGTTTTCGACAATTTCTACTTCTCCCTGTTTAATCACAAAAAACTTAAATCCACTATCTCCCGCAGAAAATAGAGTTTGTCCCGCTTGATAATTTTTAAGGGTAGTAAATTTTGCCAAATCAGATATTTGCTCTTCTGTTAATTGGGGAAAAGCCAGTCGCTCTAAATTATCTTTAGTCATGGAATTCAATTGTTAATGAATCAACGAGCATGAAGCAGAGTTATTCCAGAGGGAATTGCTCAAAAGAATTGTCGATGGGATACACTGTAGCGGTTAATCATTTACACGATCTACTATATTCTTGCTCTATATTTGTCTAATGTTGTTCTCAAGAGCAAACAGGTAGTGTTTTAACGGGCATTTTGCAGGTTGAAGAATAGATGTAGGGTATTGATATAAAAAGTTTAAATGACTAATATCGGGACTTAGACAAAAACAAGAAGGAGTAGAATTAGAAGAACAAAATAAAGAAGACAACTAAAGGCAAACGGTAACAAATCAGTCGCTTTATTTCCAGAATTTGACAGTAGCATACTATATTTATTTCAATTATGTATTAATCATCCTTGTTGACCTTTCGTTCTATATTTTCTCCAGGATTATGCTCCCAGCGATCACCCACATGGGCATAAATCGAAGTAGTCCGAGGATCTGCATGACCTAGTAAATCCTGCACCTGTCTCAAGTCCGAACCAGTTCTCAGTGCCAGCGTACCAGCAGTATGTCTTAAACTATGTGCCGTAAGAGTTCTACCAGTCGTATGTTTTAAGTTACATTCAATCAAAGCGCGATCGCAGATCTCCCGAATGCTGCGTCGGGTTAATTGACCCCCTTTATTGTTGTTACTTAAAGAGACAAAAACATAATCTGTAGGTTTAATTTTTCTTCTCAGAACTTTCCTCCTCATCTGAAGATAATTATCCAGTTGGGCAGCTAAATTTTCGGTCAGTGGAACGATCCTACTAGCTCGCTTGGCAGCTACCTGTAATCCTGTTTTAATACCCTGTTTGACGATATCTTCTACTTTGAGTTGAT
>CAYXWE010000822.1:0-2307 GCA_964468145.1 uncultured Pleurocapsa sp. | reverse complement strand
CCTTTTGAATTTACACCCCTCCACAGTTTTGCAGCAGAAGTAGTAAGTTCTGTATAGCTCCAATCTGATAAACTACCAATTAACGATCGCAACCAGGGAATAGTAACAACCTTGCCAGAGTTACCAGAAGTAGAAACAGTCCGCAGAGGCTTAAACAAACTAACTGTTAAGCAACCCATCGAAGGTGGAGAAATTTTGCTGCCCAGGACTTTGGCATATCCCCATCGCCTAGAGCAATTTTGGCAGGGTATTACAGGCAATGCGATCGCCCTTTGGCATCGCCGAGGCAAGTATCTTTTAGCCCAGCTAGAAAATAATTCCCAACCTGCTGGCTGGCTAGGAGTACACTTACGGATGACGGGACAACTATTATGGGTAGAGCAAGATTCGCAGCTACAAAAACACACTCGCATCCGTTTACTGTTTCCTCAAAATAAAGAATTAAGATTTGTCGATACTCGCACTTTCGGTAAATTTTGGTATGTCCCATCAGCAATAGAACTAGAATCAGTTATTACGGGGCTGCAAAAATTAGGGCCCGAACCTTTTGCTGCAGACTTTTCCTTAGAATACTTTACCAACAAGCTCAGTACTCGCCGTCGCCACATCAAAACTCTATTGCTAGATCAGGCTATTGTGGCAGGTATCGGTAATATATATGCAGATGAAGCCCTCTTTAAAAGCGGTATCAGACCAGACACCATTGCAGCTAATTTAAAACCTCTACAAATCGAAAAACTGCACTCAGCAATTATTGATGTCCTACAAACCTCAATCGATAAAGGTGGCACGACTTTTAGTGACTTTTTAAATCTCTTAGGCGTTAGTGGTAACTATGGAGATTCTGCCTTAGTCTATGGTAGAAAAGAACAGCCCTGTCGTGTTTGCCATACTCCTATTGAGAAAATTAAACTAGGGGGGCGTTCTTCCCATTTTTGTCCTATTTGTCAATCATAATTGAATAATTTTTTTAGACAAATTATTTAAGATCGACCCTGAAAAAAGTATTATTTCACATATACATTTTTTAAAACGTTATTTCCCGATCGTATAGTTGTTTGATTGAAAGTAACAATTTATGGTATAGGAAAAATGTACCATAAATATCCTATTTTATTGACCACCTCTTAACTAACAATCAATTTAAAATTAGTGATTTCGATCGCATATATTTAGTTACTCGCCTCACTGATACTAAATATAAAGACAGGATAAATTTAATTTGTAAACAAATAAAGAACTAATAAAGAGTCAAACATATTTTTACTTTTATTACAGTTCTTCGAGAAAAAGACTCTGTTTTAACTCGATTACAAAATATTTCATCAAGATAGATTTTTCCAAA
This sequence comes from uncultured Pleurocapsa sp., assembly GCA_964468145.1. Lineage (GTDB taxonomy): Bacteria > Cyanobacteriota > Cyanobacteriia > Cyanobacteriales > Xenococcaceae > Waterburya. The sequence goes on along the minus strand of CAYXWE010000822.1, from coordinate 962 downwards.
AATAAAATGTTAGTTAGCCAAGAAACCTTTAATTTAGAATCCACAATTACCGATGACTGGGGCGGTAGTCACAGAGTAGAAATAGACCTCGAAGCATTAGCTGCAGCCGAAGACTGGGAATTAGGAATTTCTGTTCCTGGAGATTACATAATCGATCAAATTTATGGTGGAGAACTAACAGAAAAAGATGGAAAAACCTACATTTCAGGAAAAAGCTGGAATGAATCTTTAAATGAAGGCGATCGCGTTAATATCGTTTTAATAGTTTTAGAAGGCGACAGTAGCAATTTAGATCCCATCGAACCTGAATTTGTATTTGCTGAATCGGCTAATTCTAACTCGGTGGCTGCAGATTTGAATAGTAGTAGCCAAATAGTAGAAGATTGGAATGGTGGATACAAATTAGAACTAGAAATTAGTGCGGAAAATAATGCTAATGATTGGAAATTAAATTTCAATCTTCCCTACAATATTAGTGAAGTATATGGCGTAGATTTAGTAGACAATGGTAACGGGAACTATACTATTAACGGTCAAAACGACCAAGTAAATTTACAAGCAGGACAGTCCATCAAACCAATTTTAATTGTTGAAGATAACGGACAAGAAGCTGTTCTGCCTACTTTTGATATTTCTGATAGTTCGGTAGAAGTAGTAGAAGAAACGACAATTACCGAAAGTATAGAGAGCGAAAATACGTCTGTCGATTCAGTAGAACAACCAGTTACTATCCCCGATAGCAATGGAACTTCGACTCAACAACAGGGACAATTCGCTTATGGTGAAGCCCTACAGAAAAACTTCCTCTTCCTCGAAGCCAATCGTTCTGGTTCTTTAACCCCCAAAAACCGTATCGAATGGCGTTCTGACTCCACCACCAACGACGGAAGTACTGTCGGAAGAGACTTAGAAGGGGGTTACTTCGATGCAGGAGATCACGTCAAATTCGGTCAACCCATGGC
>CAYXWE010000821.1:0-2310 GCA_964468145.1 uncultured Pleurocapsa sp. | reverse complement strand
TTTAGGCAAAAAGTATAATGTCGGATCTACCACCTCTTAACACCGATACCCTATGGGCAATTCTCAACGAAGAATTGAACGACAATACCGTCAATCAGTTAGTTTGGCATTATCTAGGCTATCGTTTTGATGAAACTAATCAAACTTGGGACAACAGCCAAACAATAGACGATTGGGCAGAAAAATATCCCGAACCTCCAGATTTTATCGAAAATCGTCCCCCCACAGTCAAACTAACTCGTTCGATTCCTAAAGCTAACAAACAATTGCTCAAGGAAAAATTAGGTTTTAAAGGCTATAAACTAGGAGAATTTGACCCGGTGCAAACTCGTCGCGCAACAATGGCTAGCTGGTTATTAAGCTATATGGCAGAGCATAATTTATTAAATTAATTTGATATTGATATTGATCTTACTCCCCCAAACAATAAGCATTCAGCTCTTCAATTACTTCTTGCTGCATTTTTCCTGCTTTTTGAGCGTCTATCCTTGCTAATTCCAAAGCAGATAAATTTTTACTTTCCCTCGCCTGTACTGCATTGTAAGTAGCCTGGGAATAAATGCGGTAGACAGTAGCTAATTTATTTTGATGTTCGATCAAATTAACATTGTCAATATGCAGGGCTTGAATTTGATTGGCAGCCCGCTCCATCATACTGGCAGCTTCGAGCCAAGTTTTCATTGTCGTCAATTCTAAATCATCAGTGTAGCTGACTTCTTTACTGCCTTGAATTACCCCCTGGGCAATTCTATAAATTTGCTCGCACTGAGTTAACTCATTTTCGCCACAACCTGAAAATAGCAAAGCCGAAGCTACAGCCCATAAGCAAAATTTGCCTTTCATCGAATATTAAATACTAAATATTAAAAGTAAGACAAGAGCGATCGCCCTTATCTCCATAATGATTATTATATTAATTAATTGTTGTGGCATTTTTGATGCCACTGCCAAGCATCGCTAATTATTTTCTTTAGATCGGCATACTGGGGATTCCACCCAAGCTTATCGCGGACTTTCTTACTACTGCCTACCAATATGGGCGCGTCTCCCGCACGGCGATCGCTTTGGAGGGCTTTAATCTCCAAACCAGTTACTTCGCGAGCAGTTTCGATTACCTCTCTGACTGAAAAACCATTGCCGTTACCTAAATTAAATACATCCGATTCTCCCCCAGACAACAGGTACTCCAATCCCAATACGTGAGCATCTGCTAAGTCGCTGACATGAATATAATCGCGCACGCAAGTACCATCGGGAGTATCGTAGTCCGTACCAAAAATATACAAAGACTCTCTTTTCTTGAGGGCAGTCAGCAAGGCTAAGGGAATCAAATGAGTTTCGGGCTGATGATCTTCTCCTAGCAAACCACTAGAATCTGCACCACAAGCGTTAAAATAACGAAACGCTACGGATTTTAAATTAAAAGCAGTGTCAAAATCTCTTAGAATTTGCTCCACCATATCCTTACTAGCAGCATAAGGGCTGAGGGGGCTATGGGGATGATCCTCCTTCATCGGTACTTCTTTCGGCATCCCGTATACAGCACAGGTAGAAGAAAAGACAATTTTATTAATGCCATGAGCCAACATTGCTTCTAGTAGATTTAAAGTACTGGCAACATTGTTACGGTAATACTTTCCTGGCTCTTTGACCGATTCTCCCACAGCTATATAGGCTGCAAAGTGCATCACCGCATCAATTTTATGATTAGTAAATAACTCATCTAATGTAGCGCGATCGCTTGTATCCCCTACAATTAGTTTGGTCTTGACTACGTTGTCAATTATTTCTCGATGCCCATAAGACAAATTATCTAAGATAATTACTTCGTAACCTGCTTTTTTTAATGCCAATGCTGCATGAGAGCCTATGTATCCAGCACCCCCAGTAACTAAAATCGTCTGCTTTTGAGATGGCACCGAATCAAAACTCCTACGATCGATTTAAAAATTAACTTTAGCTATCAAAAGTTTAGATAACTGCAACTAATATAAACGACTGACCACATAATCGGTCAACTCATGCAAAGCATTTTTAGAATCTGAAGCAGACAGACAATCTAAACTTTGTGCAGCCTTGTTAGCGAGATCCTTCGCCAATTGACGAGCTTTTTCAATTCCATCGCTATCTTGGATTAATTCTAAGGCTTTATTCAAATCTTCTGGTTCAGAAAATTCTCTTTCAATTAGTATTTCTAGATATGGTTGTTGTTGGAGAGCATAAAATACAGGAGAAGTTAATTTTCCACTTGCCAAATCTAATCCTGCTGGTTTACCCAAAACTTCAGTCTATCCGCTAAAGTCAAGAATG
>CAYXWE010000820.1:0-2312 GCA_964468145.1 uncultured Pleurocapsa sp. | reverse complement strand
AGCTTTTTCTGGTGTTAGACCCAATACAGTAGTGTCTACCTGCATTTTTCTCAGGTCTTCACCTTTGGGTTTTTCGGCAAAATCGATAATTCGACCTTGACTGTCAATTTTCATTAAGCCAAAACTAGATGCTCTCTTGTCATCAATTGGTACTACAGACAAGGTAATATCTGCATTGGTTTCCCGATGATGATGAATAAATTTGCTATAGTCCATGCGATACAGATGATCGCCCGAAAGAATGATAACCTCATCCACATCCCAGGCTTTGATGGAGTCGATATATTGACGTACCGCATCAGCAGTACCCTGAAACCAACCTGAGTTGTCTTTGGTCTGCTGTGCTGATAATACTTCTACAAATCCCTCTCTGAATCCAGAAAAATTATAGCTGCGATTCAAATGTCTATTTAGAGAAGCAGAATTGAACTGAGTCAGAACATAAATTTTGAGAATTTCTGAATTTATGCAGTTACTGACGGGAATATCGATTAAACGATACTTACTGGCTAGGGGTACTGCTGGCTTTGCCCTTAATTTAGTTAAGGGGTACAAACGAGTACCTGCACCGCCTCCGAGAATGATACCTAATACTCTTTTCACTTATTAAAACCTCGTGAATGCCTGTGCCTCTCAAGATAAAGTTTATCTGAATGAGGGACAGATTCAGCAAAATGAATGGAAAAGACTCTGGTTTGCTAAAGTAATAAAAGTATGCGGTCAAAGTGAGATCTAATTTGTGATGTATCGCGATCGCTCTAGCTTTAGTTAGTTACTGTTCATTATATAGAAATTTTAGATACTTCGTTTTAAGTATGTCATTGTCTTCATCTACCCTTCCCCCTAAGCTAGCCAAAATCGTCGAACGTTTTCAACGTCGCTCCAATCCCAAGCAAAAATACGAGCAATTGCTTTGGTACGCCAAAAAACTACCAGAAATGCCAGAATCTGCTAAAACAGAAGAAAACAAGGTCAAAGGCTGCGTTTCTCAGGTATACATCACAGCCAGTTTAGAAGATGGAAGGGTTTGTTTCCAAGGCGATTCCGACGCTCAATTAGTTAAAGGACTAGTAGCTTTTTTGATTGAGGGATTAAATAATCTTACTCCAGAAGAAATTATCAAAGTAGAGCCTGATTTTATCGAAGATACAGGGCTGAAAGTCAGTCTCACTCCCTCTCGCGCCAATGGCTTTTTCAATATTTTCCAAATGATGAAAAAAAAAGCTTTGGGTTTTCAGTTGGGTACGATGGAAAAATAGAGAGACAGTTTCTTGCCCCAAATTGCGATCGATTTTTAAGCGATCGCCTGTCCTAGTTTTTTTCGCCGTCTTTCGTTTCCCTTTCAGAAATGACGCGAGTACAGCACCAGTCTGTAGGCAACGCAGAAGGCCATCCCTTGCGAATAGCTTCTGGGCAAATTGTCATGACGGTCAACTGACAGTCTATCAACTCGAATCCTTCTTTCTTACACTGTTTCAAACTGTGTTTGAGGATAGTATCATCTCTAAATTCAATGGTGTTATTACATTGAATACAGACTACATGATGATGGTGGTGGGGATATGGCTGGTTTAGTTCGTAATGCTTGTGTCCTTCTGCTAACTCTAGTTCCCGTAAAATACCCATTCTCGCCATCAGCTTGACGCTACGATATATAGTAGACAGGCTAATAGATTCGCCTTTTTCTTCTACCAGAGTGTGTAGCTCCTCTGCACTCAGATGATCGCCTTTTGGTAAATTTTGAAAAATATGAAGAATTTTTTCTCTTTGAGGGGTCATACGCCAACCTCTGGAGTTGAGTTCGGCTTTTAGGGAAGCTGCCGTATAGTGAGCCATACCAATGTTTTATCAATTAATTATCGCTTATTGACAATAATAGTTTTTTTAAGTCATCTTTGCAATAAAGTTTAGTTACAAGACGTTCTTACAAGCCAAATATAAGACGGTAATAGTTTAGCTTAAGGTTTTACCTAGTAATTTCGATCGGTAAATATAAAATATATTGAATGAGTATTTTGCTTGAAAATAGGCTAGCTACCAAATCAATCGATCGTTATTTTGATTTAATAGCTGCCCTGTTTGCGATTTATAGCAGTCGAAGCAAAGGTTAAGACGATTCATTTATCTCTCGCCAAGTCGCAAAGGCGCGAAGAATTTTCCAAGATGCTAAATATCTATAGTTTCGATTGCTATGAAGTCAATAATAAAAATTCAATACAGCCTTTACCAAGCAAAAGCTAATACTAACAATTAAATTACTACAGCTCAAATACGTAAAAGACTGGATCGTCGTTGTTATCCATCGAAAAATG
>CAYXWE010000819.1:0-2318 GCA_964468145.1 uncultured Pleurocapsa sp. | reverse complement strand
GAACAGAGTAAGTCTGTTAAGCCAGGTGCTATGAAACAGAAACCCAAATAGTGATGTTTGGGAATCCCCCGACTCTGTCGGCGGGAGGATGTCAAACTCAGATTTGTTCCCGATAAAATGCCCGTAACCTAGAACTAAACCATCGAGGTTAAATAAAAATTAGATCGAGGTTAATAAAACAGTTTGAGCGAGTTATTAAGCATTAACCAAAATAAGCTGGTTTGTTTCCTGGTATCCATTTTATATTGCAGCCAATACTAGGTTTTTGGTCAAAATTTACCGCTTCGCCCTTGAGGACAAGATCGATCGCTTTTCTCAAGTCTTCACCAGTGACAGGAATATCGGTACTAGGACGACTATTGTCTAGTTGACCCCGATAGGCGAGTTTTTGCTCGGCATCGAACAAAAAGAAATCGGGAGTACAGGCAGCAGTGTAGGCTTTACTAACTGATTGGGTTTCGTCGTAGCAAACGGGAAAGTTAAAGTTTAATGTCTCTGCCATTTCCTTGAGCTTTGCGGGAGAATCATCGGGATAATTTGCCACGTCGTTAGCACTAATTGCCACAATACCCAGAGGTTGCTGGCTATAGTCTTGACCTATTTTCGCTAGCTCATCTTGAACGTGCTTGACAAAAGGACAGTGCTGACAAATAAACATGACCAACAAAGCCTTAGCGGAAGCATAAGTGTCCAAGGAAATAGTTTTCTGTGATACGACATCGGAAAGTTGAAATTCTGGCGCAGCAGTGCCTAAAGCCAACATCGTCGAAGCAGTTTTTACCATAATGGAAATTTTGTTAATCCTGTCTTACCAGAATTCATTTTAGGATAAAAACCCTTTACATTAAATACTCTGCTGCAATCTGGGCGATCGCAAAAGGTACGGGGTGGAGTTAAGGATATTATTTATATTAGTTGAAACAATATGATTTTTAGTTGATGCCCGATGTAAATTAGCGGTGAGAAACTTCATGTCAAACTAATAAAGCACAATAAAATAGTAAAAATACTGGCAATGGTAAGAAAGTTAGTAGTCGCGACGGGGAATCCTGGTAAATTAAAAGAAATCCAAGAATATCTCACGGGTTTGCCTTGGGAGTTGGAATTGAAACCTGCGCAATTGGATATAGAAGAAACGGGGACTACTTTTATTGCTAATGCACGTCTCAAAGCAAGCGGGGTAGCAAAGGCTTTGGGGAAGTGGGCGATCGCCGATGATTCTGGTTTAATGGTAGATGCTCTCGGTGGTGCGCCTGGAATATACTCGGCACGTTATGGCAAAGACGATCGCGATCGCATCGATCGCTTGTTGAGAGAATTAGGAGATACGGATAACAGACGGGCAAAGTTTATCTGTGCGGTGGCGATCGCATCGCCAGACGGTAAAATTGCCTTAGAAACTGAAGGAGTATGTCCAGGAGAAATATTAACTGCACCCCAAGGAGATGGGGGTTTTGGTTACGATCCGATTTTTTATGTCCCTACAGAAAAACAAACCTTCGCCCAGATGTCTTTTGCAACTAAAGGTAAAGTAAGCCATCGTGGCGTGGCTTTTGCTCAGTTAATGCCCGATTTACAAAAGTTATCGCAATAATTAATTCAGTCGTTATAAAAATCTAAAGCCTAGTTATGGCACTTCTAATATTCGCTAAGGTACAGCTAGAGTATTTAATAATTTAGCCCCAAAGCGATCGCAGATGAATAATATCGACTGGAAAAAACTCCAAAATGGCTCTGATATACGCGGTGTAGCATTAGAAGGTGTCAGTGGCGAAGCGGTTAATTTAACAACCGAAGTGGCACGCAGTTTGGGTAATGCTTTTATTAGTTGGCTCTCGCAGAAAACAGGCAAACCCACCTCCCAGTTGAGCGTCGGCATTGGTAGAGACAGTCGTTTGTCGGGGGAGACTCTCAGCCAGTCTGTAATAGAGGGAATTGCGATCGCGGGTAGTCGGGTTTATAACTTCGATATTGCCTCGACTCCTGCAATGTTTATGTCTACAGTAACCGATGGGTTCAATTGCGATGGGGCAATTATGCTTACTGCGAGTCATTTACCTTTTAATCGTAATGGTTTAAAGTTTTTCACGCCCCTGGGTGGTTTGGGTAAACCCGATATTGCAGAGATTTTAGCGATCGCAGCATCGGGTACAACTAGCAATAGCGATAGTCAAGGGGAAATATCAAAAGATGATTTTATTACTATTTATGCAGCTAAACTAGTAGAAACTGTACGTCAAGGTGTCAACCATCCCGATAATTTCGCTCGACCTTTGCAGGGTTTAAAAATAGTCGTCGATGCGGGTAATGGTGCGGGG
>CAYXWE010000818.1:0-2319 GCA_964468145.1 uncultured Pleurocapsa sp. | reverse complement strand
CTTTGAGTGCTGGTACCGAGGAAAAGCGAGCTACTTCTTCTGCTTAGCGGGCGTTTTCGGCTACCCTCTCGATAGATTCAATCATCATTTGAACTGAATTAAGAGTAACAGCTAACTCTTCTGCCATCCTTAAAGCTTCACTGGACTGGTTGCGAGCAAACAATTCACTATCAGTAGAACTTTTGTTTACTTGTTCGGCTGCTTCTTTTACCTGACGGACAATTTCTCGCAGACTTTGGATCGTTAAGTTAAATGCGTCGGCAACTGCTCCCAATACGTCTGCCGTAACTGTGGCTTGTACGGTTAAATCCCCTCTTGCTGCGCCCTCTACGTCATCCAGCAAGCGAATTACTTGACGTTGCAAATCTTCTTTAGCTTGTTCGGTTTCTTCCGCTCTTCTTTGCGCCTCTTGGGTAGTGGTTAAAATTACCCTAGTCATGCGGTTAAATCCTGTTGCTAATCGACCAAACTCGTCTTGAGAATAAACCGTCGCTTTAGCGTTGAGATTTCCCTGATAAACATCATCAAACTGACTCTGTAAATTTTGGGTTGCTCGATCCATTTGTTTGGTAATCACGGAACCAAAAACCATGGTTGTTCCAAAACCAGCAATTCCGGCTACTAGAGAAATTAAAGCATTGCGATTAATATCTATACCTGGTTTTTCTCCTTCAGTTTTAGGAGCAAACAAAATACTGGTACCCACGCCAGCACCGAATACCGCGATGGCAGAAACTATTCCAGTACAACAAGCAGTAACCAAGAGTTTTTTGGACATTGGGGCATTAATAAAACCGCCCAAGAATCCTTGTTTAACTTCTATAACGGGTTCGATATCCGATTCTGTGGTTACAACCCCACTTTCAGGATTGGGTGCAGCATAATTTTCATTATTTTGATTTCCTAGACTGGAGCTATCCATAGCCTGGCTCATTGCCATACCAGCACTAGCTCCACTCAAATCTTCTCCCACATTAAACAAACCAGTGTCGGGAAGTCCTTGCTCTAATTCTTCGAGGTCGAAGAAACTGCTGTCGATCTCATCAAATTCCAGTTCGTCTTGATAGTCTAGTCCATCATGTTCTGCTGATTCGCCAAAATTAAAACCTTCTGAATTATCAATTGCATGAGGTTCTGTCAGAACAGTGTCTACCTCAATTTCATTACTTGCTGAAAAATTGTTATAGTCAAAATCGCCATCTACTTCAAATTCATTATCGAATTCTTCCTCCAGTTCCTCCTCTTCTTCTAGCAGATGATTTTCCTCTTGGGAATCTATCTCCACTGCTTGGTTATCATCAAAATCGGCAAAAGAGTCACCAGCTAAATATTCTTCATCATCATCTTCCTCTTCATCCGTTTCAACCATAAAGGTAGCAGTGTTATGTACGGAATTATTACTTATGTCGCGATCGTAGGTTTCTGGTTCTACTGGAAACTCGAAAGAATTGGATTCTTTTACCTCTTCTATCTCAGGAGAATCAAATTCTGCAAATGGGTCTTCATAATCTCCCTCATTTTCCAACTCCTCAGAAACATCTTCAGTAAAAGAATAGCTATTCCCCTCTTGTGCCGATGAATCATCAAAAACATCTTCCTCCATCACTCGATCGTCAGCGAAGCTATCTGGATCGAAATCAGAATCGTAAGTATTGAAATCAGGCAAATCGTCCTCTTCAGAATAGTCTAAATCCATTTGGTCTTCCGACTCGGCGAAAGAATTATAACCTTCTGCTTGCTCTTGTAATTGCCGAACTTGCTCGATCGCAGCGTAAGCACAATCGACTAGGTCTTGCTCCGAACTCAATCCCAAAACAGCCTGATATTGTTCTGTTGCCAGTTCGTAATTTTGAAACCCCGAACAATATATATGACCTTTAAGCAACAAAATATTCGGATTATCTGAATGTTCTTCAGCTAAGCGATCTATAATTTCTGCTGCTCGAGCAAAGTCCCCCTCTCGATAGGCTTTTTCTGCTTGTCCGTATTCTTCTAAATAGTTAGTTCCTGATGCCATTTTTTTGTGTCAAATCAAATGTATAAGTGTTTTTTACGCAGTTAAGGAATTACTTGGGTTTCGAGCGAGCGATGCTGCTGCTACTGTAGCTTATCAAAACACTCTTTCTCGCTATATTGCGATTAAAGAGGAACAAGCACAAAAAACTAAAGAAGACTTATTGATTCTTTGGACTGACTACTTCAAACCAGTGCATTTAGAAAAATATCCCGACCTTCATGATACTTTTTGGAAAGCAGCTAAGTTATGCTCTGCTTGTAAAGTAGAAGTAAGCGTAGAACACGCTAACGAGTTGATGGATG
>CAYXWE010000817.1:0-2324 GCA_964468145.1 uncultured Pleurocapsa sp. | reverse complement strand
CTCATACCATTTCTCCTTGAAGTTGCACTTAATATTTTTGGTTTAGATCTCTCGCAAAGACGCAAAGACGCAAAAGAGTACAATTCCATTTAGTGCATTGTCATAGAGAATTGGTATCAGATACTCCAGTCGATCGATTGCACTCTTGAATTGGATATGAAGCGCGTAGCGTAGCCATGCCGTAGGCTTATCGCACTTACAGATCGCGGGGTGATGTAAGTTGCGATCGTGTTTGAAAGATTAGACCTCTTGCATGAATAGTAAATAACCTTGTTTTAGTTTCTACTCATTACTCTTTGCCTAGCTATCTCATAATGATTCATGCAAGAGGTCTATTTGTTATTATCAACATAAAAATACTAAATTAAGCGAAAAATTGAAAATACTAAATTAAGCGAAAAATTGAAAATTTCTCAAGCTATTTTAAAATATAATTTAATTTCTTCTGATACTATAACTTTAAGCAAAAAAGATAATTGCAATATTCAGTTATTCTGAATAATTTGTCCTTTCTGACTTGATTATTGGTAGCAAATCAGAATCAAGAATGTGTTAGTTTTACTTCGGCTAAAAATTATTAATTATGGAAAACTTAACAGTAGAAAATGGTGTAGCCACATTCACTGAAAGCCAAACAATTGGAGCGCGAAGAGAGATCCCCGACAATTGGGATCAAGTCGTGATCGAAGATGGTGTCACCCTTAAAGGAAATTTTCTTGTCCCAATGGATAGAGATAAGCCTTTAACTATTAGGGGTGAAAGCAAGACAGGCAGTAAGATAGCAGGTTTGGGAAATCACAGAACTTATCAGGGAGACTTTTCACTCGACTACAGTACCATCGCACACCAAGGGAGTGCTGAAATTACCGTCGAGGACCTGACGAGTGATGAACCCGACTTTTATCATTTATATTCTAATGGCAAGTTGAATGTTGATAATGTAGAACTAACCAGCTCCGAAGAGAAGTTCGAAAAAGATGGATTTGATGGCGGAGCTGGTTCTAGCATTACAAACAGTTTTATCAGTACCAACGATGATGCCATCAAGATTTATGACAACGATATACTAGTTGAAGATGTCACGATCGAACATTTACGAAACGGTGCGCCTTTTCAAATGGGCTGGGGTACAGAAGAGAAAGGTTCTGCAACTATCAAGGATGTAACTGTTGTCAACGCTAGTAAAGAAGATTACAACATGGGTGTGATCAGTTGGGCTGATAAAGATAAAGGAAAATTTAGCCAAAGAACACTAGAAATTGATGGATTGACCAGAGAATCGAAGGCAGGTGCTGCTGAAGCTCCTATGTATCAGTTAGGTACAAAGTATAATCAAGAAAAAGATATCGGAATTGTTGATAATGCCAAGATAAATGTTATCGGGTACGAAGAAGATGCCAACAGTGTTGAGAGATTTAATGGAAGTTCTGGGCAAATTTCTGTATCTGACGATTCCAACTCTACTTCAACTCCAGAACCTACTTCAACTCCAGAAACTGCCTCAACTTCACAACCTACTCCAACTTCAGACTCAGAAACCATTCGTATTAATGCTGGAGGAGAGGCTTATATAGATCCAAATGGCAATCAGTGGAGTGCAGATCGATTTTCTAGAGGTGGTCAAACTTACGGTAATAAGGCAGGAATTGACAATACTCAAGACGATTCTTTGTTTCAAACTGAACGTTATGGCAAGAATTTTTCTTACGACATACCAGCAGAAAATGGAGAATACCGGGTTAATCTGGGTTTTGCCGAAATTTTTTGGTCTGAATCAAACAAACGAGTTTTTGATGTAACCATAGAAGACGATCTTGTAATTAATGACCTCGATATATATAAAAGTGCAGGTGCTAACAAAAACGAGGCTCTAGAAAAATCCTATACAGTCAAAGTCGATGATGGTACTCTAAATCTAGATTTTAACAGTAGTATTGACAATGCTAAAGTTGGGGCAATTGAGATCGAAAAAATTTAATTTTTGGGCCAGATAATTGCGAAGATTTCTAAGCCTCCAAGGTAATTAGAACAGGATTCGTACCAAAAATCTATTAACCAAAATCTGAAAAAATTGAGATCGCACTGTTGACTAAATGTTGACTAGTGCGATCTCGCCCTGTAACCAATTAATCTTTTTATTGAGATTATTGTTGCGATCGCCAGATTCTCCCTACAAGCTAAACCTTAAATATTCTTACTCCCCCTCCCTACAACAGACGTAGATCGTTAATAATAAATACCTGCTCGTTGATAACAGATAAGCGAACCCTATGTCTTTTGTTGGCTTACATATCCATAGTGACTATAGCTTGCTTGATGGTGCA
>CAYXWE010000816.1:0-2327 GCA_964468145.1 uncultured Pleurocapsa sp. | reverse complement strand
GTTGTTAGTATGCGCCTTGTGAGTAAGTTAACTCGTAGCTGGGGGAATAAACTTCAAATATTAGACCAAATGGATCTTCGACGTAGCACATCTTATAAGGTTTTTTGCCTGGATAATATTCACGGATCGGCATACGCTGCTTACCTCCATGACTTACTATCTTTTCTACCATACCTTCAATGTCAGGATCTTGAACGCAAAAATGAAAGGTACTGGTTTTCCAGTACTCAAACTCCTCTGGTTTCTCATTGTTCCTGAACTCAAACATTTCAATGCCAATCCTGTCTCCTGTAGACATATGGGCGATTTTAAATGACCCCCAACCAGTCCCAAATACATCAATACACATCTGACCTATTGGCGTTTCTGACTCTTCGGTAATGACGGTTGGTTTCATAATTAGATACCAACCCATAACTTTACTGTAAAATTCAACTGCTTTCTCGACGTTAGGAACAGAAATTCCAATGTGAGAAAATGTTCTTGGATAGTTAGTCATATACTTTTGTCATGTAAATACGATTGATTAACAGCATATGCTATTGAGCAAACAATCAAACAACCGTCTTTGTAGAACAATTAAAGTCCCATTGCAGAGCGAGTGGCAAAGGTGATGATTCCAATCCCAATTAAGGTGATACCTATAACGATAAAAGTCTGTTTTTTTCTAGCTAAGTCAGAAACTAATTGAGAATTATTACTCTGATTTAATTGTTTGCTACTATGTTGCATTCCCAAACCTGAAGTAATCATCAATGGTAATGAAACAGTCGTTCCTAGAATTTCAATGACCAAAAGTGCGGTCGGCATAGCGTCAGGAGATACGGGAAATAGATGCGCTAAATCTAAAACGTACACTAGAAAGTAGGATAGACCAGCGATGAAAGATGCAAAAAAAGCCCAACGATATTCCTGCCAAGCAAAATAAACCAGTAACAAGCTAGCCAAACTGAGAGTAGTGAGAAAAGTATTAAAACTGCCCAAAATCAAAGGATTAATATGAGCAAAGCTACGGGTTTCAATCAGTCCTCCTGGAACTAGACTTGTCAATAAACCAGAAGACAAAGCCAGAAAAGCGGGAACACTATATTTAAAAGACTTTTGAGCTGGGGAAGATTTGTGAAGTGCAGTCATGTTTGTTACCTCAAGAGTAAATTTTAACGAATCGACAAATGTGAATAACTGAACCCGAATTAGCAGATTTAATCGGGTTGATAGGGGGTTTCGTAGAGCAAATGGCTTACTAAAAGTTTTAAGAAAAACAAAGGAAGAAACCACTCTAATCCTGGGGTTGGGTCAAACAAATATAGATTGCCTAACAGTGCCAAGCTATAAAGTCCTAGTGCTAGAGGACGCTGCAAATATAAAGGAGTTCTCAAAATCGACATCGCTGAAATCATCAAATAGCCAGATACAATCCAAAAGAAACTCCAATCCCCATTGCGAAACAACAATGCGACTAGAAAAATATGCAGGATATGAATGCTGACAAATGTTAGATGATGCTGCCAAGTTTGCCCCTCCCTGTGAAACCAACGTTTAGCTGAAGAAGTGGCATTGGTAAGAACTCCACCTACTAAATCAAATCCCAAAAGAGAAATTAATCCTAATTGTAGATAAGTCCAATCTACAGCTAGAGTTTGGGCATAAATGGGCGCAGCGATCGCAAATATTGTAGGTGGAACAAACTGTATTAGTAATTCGGCATTGGTGGCTTCTGTTCCAGTAATACGATCTAACAAACCTGGTAAACCAGGACGAGGTAATAAATAATTTTTACTGCTCGACATTATTAACTTGACCTCATAACAGTTGTTATGTGATTAAAGATAACAACTGTTATGATAGTTTGTCAAGATAATCATAAATCTAATTTTTTTTGTTTTCTTATGCCTCAACAAGATAGACGTATTGAAGTCTCCGAAGCAGCTTGGAAAGTTATCGTACGAGAGGGTTTAGACCGTACTAGTATGCGAGCGATCGCCAGAGAATTGGATTGTACGACGGGAGTTGTGACTCATTACTTTCGCGATAAACAAGAATTGATTTTATTTGCCCTTCACCAAGTTACAGAAAAACTCAAACAAGCAATGGAGGAAGTAGCCGAGCAACCTGTCAGCGCCGATCGCCTGATAGAAATGCTCTGTGCATTTTTACCTTTAGATAGTGAAAGGCAAGAAATACTTAAAGTCTGGGTAGCATTCCTCGGATATGCAGTGGGTAGAGAATCATTAATGCTCGAACATCAAGCCAGTGCTGGTCAACTGCGCGAAATAATCATCCAAGAATTAAAGACACTGCAGTCAGCGAAAAAGATTCATCAAGAC
>CAYXWE010000815.1:0-2328 GCA_964468145.1 uncultured Pleurocapsa sp. | reverse complement strand
AGCCTACGATGTTAGAGCGTTGTCCAATGCTTTTGAGAAACTCAATCGTATCAGGGTTGAAATGCTTCAGGGATAGAGGAAACAAGCGACCGATAGTAATAGACTCGGCATTGAGCAGTTGCGCGACGACAGTTAACAAACTGTTAAGAAAACAAGAAAGAGAAGGCATAAGATGAGATTGAGAACGTGATTGGCGATCGCTAATTAAACCAAGGTGGTCGGTAAGTTCTTGCTCACCACCGAGAGTAAGGACTGACAAACAATTACTACGTAAAAGAGCTTTGATTGAGTCACTCATCGAACAACTCAAACACACTTGTCAAATTGAGGTGCGACCCCGCCTGGCGCGTAAGACGTTTTGGGTAGCGCACCTTTGAGCATTCACGCCATCGATCGCCAACTAACTTTGTGGTTAATTTGTTGAGTGGATTAATTGCAAGCTCGCCATCGCGATCGCAAACCATCTATCGAAGCGCGATCGCGAAGCTTTGTCTGCTTAATTCTTAACCCGAACTCACGTTAGTTAAAAGACTGCTGTAAATTAAGATTGTCTAGACTTTTAACCACGACCGCCTGCTGCAATAATCGATCTAATCGATCTAGATCTTGAATGACAAGAATGCGATCGCATATAGCTGGAGGAAGCTCGCCAAAACGATCTTTTAAAGTCTTGAGAATTAAACGTTGCTGCCTGACTACAGATGCCTGTAACTTCTGTTCGACCTTTGCTATTTCATCCTGTTGACTATTTATCGTCTCAACAATTTGCTGTAAAACTCTTGCCAAGATACCCAACTCATCCGAACGAGAGGCAAAGCTATCAAAATCAGCAGGGTCAAACTTGCTATTTTCTACCGCTGAAATAACTGTAGCGGTAACTGCATATAGTTCCTCTAAAGATTCGGTAGTTTGTTGATGGTTCTTTTGCAGGGCATCCATCATCTGATTGTAGCGAGTAGCGATATGTCCGTTTTCGGTGAATGATTCTACAGGAACTCGTAAACTCAAGTCGTGGGTTCTTGCCTGGAGATCCATAACCTGAAACAGTTCGTAAGTGTCGGTTTTGGCATCATGTTCGGAGACATTTAAGCCCAACTCTTCCGCTTCAGGAGATACCCGTAAAATAAAAAGTAAATCAAACAGTCTGAGCATCAACCAACTAAAACCAAATGCCCAGATGCAAGCAACTGTCGCCCCTAATAGCTGCACTCCCAATTGATTGAGGCGATTTAAGCCCGTATCAATTAATTCCAATTGACCGAATAAAGCCACACAAAGCGTCCCCCAAATTCCTGCCCCGCCATGAATTGCCACCGCATCCACCGCGTCATCAATCTTCCAGCGTTTTAATGTCTGGGAAACTAATTGCGCTACCATTGCCCCTGTCGCCCCAATAATTATGGCTAAGGGAGTAGCTACCAAATTACAACAGGCGGTAATTGCCACCAAACCAGCAATTGAGCCATTAATTAACTCTTCGGCTTCAACACGACGGTATCGCCACTGACTGTAGAGAATAGCTGTAATCATTCCCGCTACTCCAGCCATTACCGTATTGAGGATAATTCCAGGAACTTGTGCGTTGAGTTCTAGAGTACTGCCCCCATTAAAACCCAGCCAGCCTACCCAAAGTAATAATGCGCCTAAGACAGCAAAAGGTAAATTTGTTCCTTGAATTTTATGGGTTTTTCCCCACGAATCGAATCTACCCTGACGAGAACCAATTATGACTAATGTAGCCAGGCTAACTAATGCTCCCACACCATGAACTACCGTACTGCCTGCAAAATCGATAAAGCCCAATTGTTTGAGCCAACCCCCATCATTCCAAGCCCAGTGACCAAATAAAGGATAGATAATGCCTGAAACTAAGACAGCAATAATTATATAGGCACCAAACTTGAGCCGTTCGGCAACAGCACCAGAAATAATTGTGGTAGCCGTACCGCAAAACATTGCTTGATAGAGAAAAAAGATAGTTGCAACAGAATTTTCTACTCGTGCAGAAATAAAAAAATCGCTAGTGCCAAACCACCCCGCCTGAGAAATACCAAACATCATGCCATAGCCAAATACCCAAAATAGAGCTACAGATATACCAAAATCAGCAATATTTTTGACTGCTACATTAATACTATTTTTTGCCCTGGTTAAGCCAGATTCGAGGCACATAAACCCCGCCTGCATGAGAAAAACTAGCCCCGTACAAAGCAATACCCATAGTAGATTAACTGTCATTAGTTTAGTATTCTCTCCTGCCTAGCTCTTCGATGTAGAGAATGATTCAACTGATAATAACGGGCAAACTTGGGCAATTCTTCCTGATGT
>CAYXWE010000814.1:0-2328 GCA_964468145.1 uncultured Pleurocapsa sp. | reverse complement strand
TACTCATTACTTATTACTCATTACTTATTACTTATTACTCATTACTCATTACTTACTATTTCAATCTGGCTGTATCAATGTTGTTGCATTGCAATTGAACTTGCTTTTGCCATTGTTTGAGTTTGAGATGTCGGGACAAGAAACTCGCCAGAATTAGAGGTAGACCATAAATATTGATGCGCCCTAAAACTACAGCAATTTTGCTGTGTAGCTTAAGTATTCGATCGCGCATTCTATCTATAGTTAATGGTGGTAGCTCACTAAGTTCGTAATCGTATTCGAGCAACATACTGCCAATTTTAGCTTCTAGCAAGCGAATTTCACTCTCAGATAGTTTACGCTTCCACTGGCACAGTAGTTTGGGGTCGGGTAAATCGTAGGTACTGTTTTTGGCATAACTCAGCATTAGAGGGTTATACTCCGTGCCGATAAAACGACTAATATCCTCTAGAGTTGTTTCTGGTCGAGCGATTAGAGTTTCATAACGAACTTCCAGATAGCGATCGCTTTCTAGATTGTCTTTAATTTTTGACCACAACTGTTCTACTTCTATCCAGCGATCGCTTCCCGTCCAAACATTACCCGCCCAGTTCATATTGATACAAGAACGGGCGACATCCCTGCCATCACGAACTATATGAATAAATTTAGCATCAGACCAAATCTTTAACAGGCGATCGAAGTGACGATGAACTGTTGCGCCAACGAAATACTTGCCAGTGCTTTCTCGCTTCTGCACCAAAAAACTATTTACTAGTTGGGGATAATTTAAACTGCGATCGATCCGCCAATTACCACTTTTAAAGATGCGATCCGCGCTCAAATATTCGTAATAATCATCAAGGGATGGATAATCATTACCCTGGAAATAGTCAACTACAAATTCAAATTCACTTTGGAAAGCAATATGAGGATGGCTATCGAGCATAAGCCTCAGTAAAGTTGTACCAGAACGTTCTGCACCAACTAAAAATATTGGTTGAGAGATGAGAGAAAGATTATTACTCATATAATTATCAACGCCAAAAAATATTTCAAGATCTGATTTGAGATAATTCGTCTCGTTTGGTTTTAATCCATTCTGTTTGAGGTTTAAGCAGAAAAGCTATGTATAAGGGGATTTTCCAGAGAATGTATAGGGGGATAGTCAAAAGTACCGAACCAGGTATATCTTTGCCAAACCGTATCCAAGAACCCACAATAGAGGTAAAAATCAATAATCCGATAACAGCCAAGACTACAGCAGTCAGCCATAGACCGCTTACTGTTCCCAATAGTATTGCCATTACCATAGTTGCACCCCAAGCCATAACTAATAATGAAAGAGGAGGCACTCCCAAATCTAAAGCTAGAATTAACAATTCCCATCGTTTTTGAGCGATCGCTGCTTTAATTAGTCGGGGTACTTGGGTAATTAAGGTTTGTAGGTGTCCGTGTTCCCAGCGAGTTCTTTGGGTTTTGCTAGCTTGTTGTTCTTGAGGAAGAATGCCCGTTACCTTAGCTGCGGGACAATATAGGGGTGGATAACCCGCGATCGCCAAATCGATGGCTAACTGCATATCTTCAACAATGTTGCTATTAGCTAAAGATACACTAGAAATTACCGACCAAGGAAAAGCCATTCCAGTTCCATAAAGCAAGCAGGGTAGATTGAGGTTTGCCAATCCTTGTAGACGAACAAAGTTTTTCACCAAAATGGCTAAAGCAGAAATAGTATCTTTGGGACTAGGATCGCGGGGTCGATCTTGTAGATAAGTCGCCTGTACTGGTCTACCAGAATCTAGAGCTAACTCAGCTAATTGTTGTACTGTATTAGCGTGAACAAGACAGTCTGCATCAATTAGAACTACTACCGACGGTGCATCCGACTTGAGGAATTGAATCCCATAATCTAGAGCATAGCCTTTACCTAATTTAGCTGAATCTGTTCTTTCTAAAACGGTTATCTCGAATTTACGAGCAATAGCAGCAGTATCATCGGTACAGTTGTCTGCCACCACAATCACCCGATCTTCAGGGGTTAGCTGTGGCAATAAACTGGTTAAAGTTTTTTCAATAGTTAATGCTTCGTTGTGGGCGGGTATCAGAACTGCGATTTTACTGGGGTTCATAGAATTTATTTTTTACTCGAACAATTTATTGAGAAAACTTGGGAATAAAAGCAGCGATACATTCAATAAACAAAACTGCACTGGGAATAAAAAGAAGAAATGCGATCGCCAAGAGGATACTTTCAATTAAAAAAAACATGAGCTTTGGGGAAGATTGGACAATTAAACGCGATGGGAGAACGTTTTTAAGACTAATGACTAATGACTAATAACTAAT
>CAYXWE010000813.1:0-2337 GCA_964468145.1 uncultured Pleurocapsa sp. | reverse complement strand
TTATTTATAAACCAGTAACGTAAACTGGAAACAGCTACCTTGTTCGGGAGAAGCCTCGACCCAGATTTGACCGTAGTGAGCGCAAACAATCTGGTGACACATAGCCAATCCTAACCCATAACCATCTTGCTCGCGATCGCGCTGGAGGCGAAAACTATCTTCAAAGATTCTGGCTCTCTTTTCTGCGGGAATTCCTGGCCCTGTATCACAAATACTGACCTGTACCTTTTGATTAGTACGATGCAAGATTGAAAGAGAAATTTGTCCGCGCTCGGGAGTATATTTAATTGCATTATCGATTAAATTACTCATAAGCTGACGAATTAATTCTTCATCGCCATAGACATTTGGTATATCTTGGGGAATATCCCGTTCTACGGTCATCGACTTTTGTTTCAGTCTCGAATCGAACTGAGCTATAACATCTTTACACAAAGGCCGAAGATCGAGGGCAGAGGGCTTTACCTGTAGCCTGGCATTGACATTTTGGGAATTTTGTAGTAGGTCTTGGATCATCCTCTCCATAACCCCAAACTGATGTTTTGCCTGTTGGAATAGTCTCTTTTTGAGGGATTTGAGCCGATCTGCATCTAGCTTATTATTTCGCTCTGATAGATCGATAGTTTCTACCGCCATCGAAGCTGCTGTCAGGGGAGTCCGCAAGTCGTGAGCTAACATTGCCAGGAGTCGCTCTTTGAAACGCAATTGGGCTGTTAATTCTTCTTTCTCTAGCTTCAAACCGAATATTTCATCCCTAAGCCCCATATTTTCGGCATTATATGCTTCTAGATCGATGGTGGTTGTATAGTCTTCTAAAGTACCGTTGGCCTTTAGTTCTTCTTGAGCTAACTGCCATTTAGGCCACCATTTTTCCAACTGATCGATCAAATTGCTGCCAGCTAAAGTTTGTTTTGGTGCTGGTGAAATTTTGACTAAAGCAGGAGTAGCTACTAGTTTTAAATACTCGACTAAATGAGGTTGTTTCTCAATTTCAATAACGCTCAATTCAAAAGAGTAGTCCGACTGTAGATTCTTTAAGTATTGCTGAATCTGCTGGATCTGCTCGTCTTCAGAAGAACGTTTATCAATGAACAGTAACAGTTGAAGCAACATTCGGTTGGTATCATCCTGACCATAATTGGAATACTGCTCGTTAAATTGCAACACTACACACTAATACCCGACAGATTTGACAAGAGCTTTTTTAGAAAAAACACAGGTTGACAATACATCATGTAATGCACTGTCTTTGGCTTTTATATAGCAACGATTGTCGCTTATCCAGTAGAGTCAAAGAGCCTATAAAAACAGGGTAAATCCCCCTCAGAAACAATTTGTTTCTCTTGGCTAAATTTCCTCATAAGACATTATTAAGATATCATAAAATTTACCCAGATTGCCTTAGTTCCTTAATTTAGGTCATAGAAAATTTTTAGAAATATTACATCATGGCTCTTGGTTACCTTGCCCTTGTTTTACACGCTCATTTACCTTTCGTTCGACATCCCGAAAGTGATTTTGTTTTAGAAGAAGAATGGTTGTTTGAAGCCATTACCGAAACTTACGTTCCTCTACTTCAAGTTTTTGAAAATTTGAAGCGGGATGGAGTAGATTTTAAAATGACAATGAGCATGACACCACCCTTGGTGTCTATGCTACGGGATGAACTATTACAAGAACGTTACGACGCTCATCTAGCTCAACTCCAAGAATTAATTGAAAAAGAAATCGACCGCCACCAACATAACGGTCATATGCTTTATTTGGCGGAATACTATGCTAATTCTTTCAGTCAAATTCGACAAACCTGGGAGAGTTACGATCGCGATTTAGTATTAGCCTTTAAACAGTTTCTCGATAGTGGCAATTTAGATATTATTACCTGTGGTGCTACTCATGGTTATCTTCCCTTAATGAAGATGTACCCCCAGGCTGTATGGTCGCAGATAAAAGTCGCTTGCGAACATTATGAAGAAAACTTTGGTCGTCCGCCTAAGGGAATTTGGCTGCCCGAATGTGCCTATTACGAAGGCTTAGAAAGAATGCTGGCCGATGCTGGCTTGCGCTACTTTTTAACTGACGGACACGGTATTCTTTATGCTCGTCCTCGCCCCCGCTATGGTTCTTACGCGCCTATTTATACTGAAACAGGAGTGGCTGCTTTTGGTCGCGATCACGAATCTTCCCAACAGGTTTGGTCTTCTAAAGTAGGATATCCTGGTGCGGTAGAGTACCGCGAATTTTATAAAGATTTGGGCTGGGAGGCTGAATACGAGTACATCAAGCCTTACATCATGCCTAACGGTCAAAGAAAGAATACAGGCATTAAATATCACC
>CAYXWE010000812.1:0-2339 GCA_964468145.1 uncultured Pleurocapsa sp. | reverse complement strand
GCAGAATTAAGAGAAAATACTACTTGGGATTTGGTTAGCGATATTGAAAAGCTGCGCCAGCATTTAAGTATTGATAAGTGGGTCGTTTTTGGCGGAAGTTGGGGCAGTACTTTAGCTTTAGCCTACAGCCAGACTCATCCCGATAGCTGTAAAGGTCTTATTTTACGGGGGATCTTTATGCTCAGGAAATCAGAAATCAATTGGTTTTATCAAGAGGGTGCAAGCTATATTTATCCCGATGCTTGGCAAGAATATCTCAAGCCAATTCCTCCTGAAGAAAGAGAAGATCTCTTAACGGCATTTTATAAAAGGTTAACTAGTGAAGATAGAAAGATACGTTTAGAAGCCGCTCGTGCTTGGTCTATATGGGAAGCCAGTACTAGTAAACTAATTCCTTCTACCGCCAGTAAAGAGCGTTTTGGAACGGCAGAATTTGCCGAAGCTTTTGCCCGCATTGAATGTCATTATTTTGTTAATAAAGGTTTTTTAGAGCAAGAAAATCAATTGCTAGAAAATGTCGATCGCATTCGCCATTTACCAGGAGTTATCGTTCAAGGAAGATATGATGTAGTCTGTCCGATGAAAACTGCTTGGGAACTTCATCAAGTTTGGTCTGAAGCTGAGTTTATTGTCATCCCCGATGCAGGGCATTCTGTCTCCGAACCAGGAATCAAAGATGCCCTAATAGAAGCCACAGATCGCTTTGCTGCGCTATAACTTAAATGGAATTATAAGGTTGAAATGTTTGCTCTAACGAAAAACACCTCTCGCCAGAGGGAAATTGCTGAAGTAGTCTTTCGTAACGGTTGGGATTATGCGCGGGGGTTGTTGACAGGAAATAAATCGGACGAACCCCGTCTTCCTTCTCCCGAAGTTTTACGCAATATTTTAATTGAGTTAGGCCCTGTATATGTCAAACTAGGACAGCTACTATCGACTCGTCCCGATTTGCTGCCAGGACGCTATGTAGATACCCTAACCGATTTGCAGGCTAATGTACCCCCCGTACCTTGGGCGCAGGTAGAAAGTTTAATTAGGCAGGAGTTAGAACAGCCTTTAGAAGAAGTATTTAGAGATATAGATCGTAATGCGATCGCAGCAGGATCGATCGGTCAGGTATATCGAGCAGTTTTAACTAACGGACAACCAGTCGCTCTTAAGGTACAGCGTCCAGGGATTGATGCAGTAGTAGCTCAAGATATCTCCCTAATTAAAAGTTTAGCGGAATTAGTTTCTCGTACTGAGTTTGGCAAAAATTTTGATATCGTTGGTTTGGCAGAGGAATTTAGTAAAGCCTTAAAAGCAGAATTGGACTTTACTACCGAGGCAGAATATACCGAACAGCTTAGGGAAAATCTCAGCAGTGGCAAATGGTTTGATACAGATAAGTTAGTTGTTCCCCAGGTGTATAACACCCTAACAACTACCAAGCTATTAACAATTGAATGGCTCGATGGCGTACCGATTTTATTAGCAGAGTTACCCCAGGAAAGAAATAATCAAGACGAAGCTACTCAACGCTACGAAATTACTACTATTTTATTTCGAGCATTCTTCAAGCAGGTTTATATAGACGGTTTTTTTCATGCCGATCCCCATCCTGGCAATATTTTCTATCTACAAGATGGTCGCGTGGCACTTCTCGACTGCGGTATGATTGGCCGTCTCGATCCGCGCACTCAGCAAATTTTGACAGAAATGCTGTTGGCAATTGTCGATCTAGATGCTAGTCGCTGCAGTCAGTTAACTCTAGAATTAGCTGAAGGTCGTCAACAGGTTAATCTCAATCAACTAACGAATGATTACGATCGCATGCTGCGTAAATATTATAACCGCAGTATTTCTCAGATTAATTTTAGTGAGGTAATTTACGAAGTCTTACAGGTATCTCGCAATAATAAAATTCGACTCCCCAGTAATATGGGTTTGTATGCCAAGACTTTGGCTAATCTAGAAGGAGTCGCCAGGGGTTTTTATCCTCAAATCAATCTTTTAGATCAAATTCGTCCCCTAATTGCTGATGTGTTTCGCCGTCAATTTTTGGGAGAAAGACCAGCCGAAACCCTACTCCGTATTGGTTTAGATTTTAAAAGTTTATCATTGCGATCGCCCCGTTTGGTAGAGTTATTATTAGATCGTATTACCTCAGAAACCCTCAAGTGGAACATCGATTTACCTCGACTCGATATTCTAGCTATTAGTTTAGAAGATTCAGCAAATCGTCTTTCCTTTAGTATTATTGTCGGTTCATTGATTATGGGAGCAGCAATTATTTCTGCTGGCTCGCCTACTACTCAAGTATCTATAGTTAGTAATGTTTTATTTGCGGTAGCTAGTTT
>CAYXWE010000811.1:0-2346 GCA_964468145.1 uncultured Pleurocapsa sp. | reverse complement strand
CCCCTCTTTACATTGGGAACAACACGGAGATACTCACGAAGTAATTTTGTGGGGACAGGGAGAAATTCATTTGCAAATATCTCTAGATCGCTTGCGTCGTAAGTATAATCTGCCGATGAATACCCATTTGCCTCAAGTACCCTACAAAGAAACTATTCGTCAAGCAGTCAAGTCTCACGGACGCTATAAGCATCAAAGTGGGGGACATGGTGCATTTGGTGATGTTCATTTAGAAATTAAACCTTTATCTAGAGGAGAAGGCTATCACTTCCATCAAACCATTGTGGGTGGTGTTGTTCCCAAACAATATATTCCTGGGGTGGAAACAGGTGTTAGAGAATATTTAGCTCATGGTCCTTTAGGCTTCCCTGTAGTGGATGTTGATGTTACCCTCACTGATGGCTCTCATCATTCTGTAGATAGTTCCGAACAAGCTTTCAAACAAGCTGCTCGTTTGGCGATGACTGAAGGTATGCCTAAGTGTCAGCCAGTGTTATTAGAGCCGTTACTCTCTATTAACGTATCCGCACCATCAGAATTTACCTCTAAAGTTTTGCAACTCGTATCGGGACGCAGAGGACAGATTCTCGGTTACGAATCCCTCAACGGTTGGAAAGGTTGGGATAATGTAACTGCTTATTTACCCCAAGCAGAAATGCACAACTTTATTATCGAGTTACGCTCTCTTACTTTAGGAGTTGGCTTCTTTACTTGGCAATACGACCATCTTCAAGAAGTTCCTGAAAAGTTGGCTCAGGACGTTTTAGCCTCCTGACGGGAAGCCCCGCGCTATAAAGCCAGGGCGATAAACATCCGCGAAGACAATCCCCCGTGCTGTCGCGTTGCTTCAGCAGGGGGAGTGTCAATTACTCACTCAACCAACGAGCAGCATCTTTGGCATGATAAGTTAAAATCAAATCCGCTCCAGCACGTTTAAAGCTAGTCAGAGTTTCTAACGCGACTTTTTTCTCGTCAATCCAACCATTAGCAGCAGCAGCTTTAATCATCGAGTATTCACCCGAAACATTATAAGCAGCTACAGGAAGGTTAGTCATTTCCTTAACCCGCCAGATAATATCCATATAAGATAAAGCAGGTTTAACCATTAACATATCTGCACCTTCAGCAATATCCAAAGCCACCTCTTTTAAAGCTTCCTTACCATTGCCAGGATCCATTTGATAGGTTCTGCGATCGCCAAATTGAGGAGAAGACTCCGCAGCATCGCGAAAAGGGCCATAATAAGCAGAAGCATACTTAGCAGCATAGGAAAGGATGGGAATATCGGTAAATCCTGCTTCGTCTAATCCTTCTCTAATAGAAGTGACAAAGCCATCCATCATTCCCGATGGCGCAATAATATCTACTCCAGCATTAGCTTGAGAAACGGCGGTTTTTTTCAGTAACTCTAAAGTAGGATCGTTTAAAACTCTTCCTGTTAAATCCCCCACTTCCAAATACCCACAATGACCGTGACTGGTATACTCGCAAAGACAAGTATCGGCGATAACTACTAAATCGGGTACGGCTTTTTTTACCGCAGTTGCAGCTTTTTGTACGATACCGCAATCATGCCATGCGCCTGTGGCGTCAACATCCTTATCTTCAGGAATACCAAATAAAATAATTGCAGGAATACCTAAATCGTAAACCTCCTTAGCTTCTTCCACAATCTTGTCAACAGAAAGTTGGTATACCCCCTGCATAGAAGAAACTTCTTTTGCCACTGAATTCCCTGGTACGGCAAATAAAGGATAAATCAGATCGCTAACAGTTAAGGTATTCTCTTGCACCATACGGCGCAATTGAGTAGAAGCACGAAGGCGACGAGGACGATGGATGGGAAACATAATCTAAAAAACTTACTATGACAGAATTCTCACTTGTTGGGGCATAAAAATTCAGTGTAAAGTGAATCCCCCTTTCGCGATATGAATAGTAATACTACTCAATGTTTTGTAATGTTACGGTACAAATTCCTCCTGTACTTAGATGTTGTCTAATTGCTGTTTTTAAATTATCAACTCGCGCTACAAGAGTCCGCCTATGTTAAGCGCGGGGTCGCTCGTCAATTATCAATTATCAATTATCAACTCCCTACTGTACTCCTATCGATCTACCGCCAGAACCAAATTGAATGGGTAACTCTAACTTATAAGGTTCCCAACCCACATCAAAACCTTTTCCCCAAGCTTGTTCGCGAGCGACGCGAAACCCGGAAAAACTGTTAGGTCTAACAATAAAGGCGAGATAATCTTCATTGGGGTCGAATGTTGCTAATATTTTGTTGAATTCAGATTCAGGAAGAACTAGTCCTAACTCTCCTAAAGCTTCTCTTACCACCAC
>CAYXWE010000810.1:0-2347 GCA_964468145.1 uncultured Pleurocapsa sp. | reverse complement strand
GACATTTAATTTCAAATTAGCTTATTATCTCAATATTTATATTAGCGTTTTTTACAAAAAGTAATATATTTTATATTAATTTTAATAAATTAAGAATTAACCATAATAAAATTGCCGAGTGCTAAATACAGAAGAAGCTCCAATAGACCCCGCCTCATTGCGCGGTAAGATATAACAAGATAATGCGCGTCTTTTATAACAGCCGATGCCCGAAGCACCCGAAGCACAACAACCAATCAAATTACTTCGCACTAGCGAATCCGAATCATTACAAAAAATCCGCCATACAACGTCTCACATTATGGCAATGGCAGTGCAAAAGCTGTTTCCCAAAGCACAGGTAACGATCGGCCCCTGGACAGAAACGGGCTTTTATTATGATTTTGATAGTCCCGATGCGTTTACAGATAAAGATCTGAAAAAAATCCGCAAGGAAATGATTAAGATTATTAATCGTAAATTGCCCGTAGTCCGAGAAGAAGTTAGTCGAGAAGAAGCCCAGCGTCGAATCGAAGAATTGGGCGAACCTTACAAGCTAGAAATCTTAAATAGTATCCAAGAGCCTATTACCCTGTATCATTTAGGCGAACAGTGGTGGGATCTCTGCGCGGGCCCTCATGTAGAAAGTACTGCTGATATCAATCCTAAAGCGATCGCTTTAGAGAGCGTTGCAGGGGCATATTGGCGTGGGGATGAAACTAAAGCTCAGCTGCAAAGGATCTACGGCACAGCCTGGGAAACTCCCGAACAGCTAGAGGAATACAAACGTCGTAAAGAAGAGGCTCTAAAACGCGACCATCGCAAGTTAGGAAAAGAACTGGGATTATTTATCTTTGCCGATGCTGTAGGTGCTGGTTTGCCTTTGTGGACTCCCAAGGGGACTATCTTGCGATCGCAACTGGAAGATTATCTCAAAAAAGAACAAACTAAACGGGGTTATTTACCTGTAGTTACTCCTCACTTAGCCAAAACAGATCTATTCAAAATTTCGGGACATTATCCCTACTACAAAGAAGATATGTTCCCGTTAATGGCAGACGAAGAGGAAACAGATCCAGATCGCGGTTTTGTGATGAAGCCGATGAACTGTCCGTTTCACATTCAAATTTATAAAAGCGAATTACGTTCTTATAAAGAGTTGCCAATGCGATTAGCGGAGTTTGGCACTGTCTATCGTTACGAACAGTCAGGAGAATTGGGAGGCTTGACTAGAGTTCGCGGTTTTACCGTGGATGATTCTCATTTATTTGTCACTCCCGAACAGTTGGACGATGAGTTTTTGAAGGTAGTCGATCTGATTCTGTCTGTATTTAAAAGCTTGCAATTAACTAAATTCAAAGCTCGTTTGAGTTTCCGCGATCCAGCGTCGGATAAATACATCGGTGAAGACGAGGCTTGGGAGAAAGCGCAAAGTGCAATCCGCAAAGCAGTGGAAAAAGTAGAAATGGAGCATTTTGAAGGTATCGGCGAAGCTGCCTTTTATGGCCCTAAACTCGACTTTATTTTTGAAGATGCTTTGGGTAGGGAATGGCAACTGGGTACGGTACAGGTAGACTATAATTTACCCGAACGTTTTGAACTGGAGTATGTTGCCGAAGACGGCAGTCGCAAGCGTCCGATTATGCTGCATCGCGCCCCTTTCGGCTCGTTAGAAAGATTAATCGGTATTTTAATTGAAGAATATGCAGGAGATTTTCCCCTGTGGTTAGCACCAGTGCAGGTACGGTTATTACCTGTTAGAGATGCTCACTATGACTATGTTGAAGAAGTGGCAGCTAAAATGCGCTCTGCTGGCATTCGTGCAGAAGCAGATACTAGTGGCGAACGTTTGGGTAAAATGATTCGCAATGCAGAAAAGCAAAAAATTCCTGTGATGTCGGTAGTGGGAGATAAAGAGGTAGAAGAAAATACCTTGAGTATCCGTACCCGCGCTTCGGGGGAATTAGGCGCGATCGCCGTACCAGAAGTGATGGAGAAGTTGAGTAGCGCGATCTCTAACCATACTAATTTTTAACAGCTATAAATGGCTAGGGCGAGCATTTCTATTAATTTTACATTCGTGTTTGCTATGGAAATAATGCTCCCCTAATTTTTTTATCCACATAGGGGCGACTAAGTTTCTGTAGCTTCATCCGCTTCAACCAGTCGGAGTTAATATTGGTAATCGCAGTCGCAATAGTGCAAGAAAGCTTTGGAAGTTTTTACCTCCCGTCTATCGACATTCTTTTTACGGCGATCGTTATACTGGTTTTTGAGTAAATACTGAGCGAGCTTTTGAATTATGAATCAAAGGATTCAGAAAAAAAAGCCCGATATATAATAAAGCTGAAGGTATGAGCGAGAAGGG
>CAYXWE010000809.1:0-2351 GCA_964468145.1 uncultured Pleurocapsa sp. | reverse complement strand
TGTGGCTCATGTTGAAGAGATATTGGCAGATTCTAGATGTGACTGTGGCGATTATATAGGTGAAAGATTAATTAGCGGTGGCAATACAAACAGTATTCAGTGATAACTTATCTCCTGCCACTGGCTCGTTAACCAGCAGGTTTATTAATGCTACAGCGTTTTATATTACTGCTCCTTTGATAAATGTTGAGATTGAAATTGATGTTTTTCTTCAGGTTTATTTGCCTACAGCCAGCGGAGAAAATGTCCGTAATTTGGCTTTAGGAAAGTTAAAAGATGGAGTAGTGACGCTTAATGAAACGGATACAGAAACAATTGTTTCTATTCCTTATGAGTATGTCGATTCGGGCTTAGAGATGGCTTTGTTTTTCTTGCCTAGCGATACTACTTTTCTTGAGGTTTATGTCATTGGCATTGATTGCACTCTTTGCCAAGTTCAAGGCGGGATATTTGCTTTATCGAACGATGTTAGCGCAATTAGCGATCGCTTAAACTCAATCGAATTAACTCTAAACAATATTCTCGAAGCAATAAACGATGGCGTTGGTGTAGGTAACGGCAACGGTAACGGTAACGGTAACGGCAACGGCAACGGTAACGGCAACGGCAACGAACCATCTACTACCACTACATTGCCAACAGTCAGCCTAGAGGCCACATCTGAAAACTTTTTTATTTTCATTTAGTCATGTTCGAGTTAATTCAAGCACCAATCGGTTACGGCGAGGTTAATACAGCATCTTTTAAAGATACTAATAGCGATCTTTATTATCAAGCCGATCGCGTTAAAAATCGTTTCTTACTTGATTTTGGCGAACTTCAAAAAGACCAAAGAGTAGGCATGGAACTTCAAGGCAATGGTATTGCTACTGCCTGTTTGCTCAAATCAATTCATGCTCCAGCCAAAAATAAAACCGATGATTCCCTTGTTTGGGAAGTTCATCACAAAGTAGGTCAAGGGGTGCAAGAAAGGTTTCTTTTGCAGTACGTAGACCGTAACGATATGCCCTTTATTGTTCCTGAATTTGTTCTTTTGCCTGAAAACGTCATTTATGTCATTCCTGGGCAAGATAGCCGAATCTTTATGGTCTTAGAACCGATAAATCTTTTAACTGTCGCTACACAATTATTGTAATTTTCATGCTTTTACCTAGTGGTAACGTTGTTACCAAAAATCAGCCTATTTACTCAGGTTCTAATTTTACTTGGGGCGAGGCTACTAAAAATTGTACCAGATATATTCAAGCCTTAATTATTAATGGCAAATTAATTATTAGCGATAAGCAAATCGAACAGAATATTATTGCTACTGCTAAAAAATTAGACAAAGTCAGACAAACCCTTGGCGATCGCCCTCTTCATGTTAATTCTTGGTATCGCCCGCAACACATTAATCAAAAAGTTGGAGGTAGTAAGTACTCTCGTCACCAATACGGCGATGCGGTAGATATTCGCAGTAATTACTACGCTCCAGGAATAATTTATCGACTGCTCGATCGCATTCATCCCCATGGCGGTTTGGGCAAATACTACAACTTCACTCATATCGATTGGCGAGGACGAAAAGCACGATGGTAAAAATTAATTCTGTTCCTACTCCTTGTTTTTGGAATTGCCTTGGTATTGCGATTGTTACTGTTAGTTTTGGCGCATCTTGGTCTATTTCTCAGGCCAAAGTTTATCAGCTAGAACTTGCTGAATACAAGCTGGCTGTAGGGGATGTGTTAAGCGATGTTAAGCAAGTGTCTGACACTCTAGAGCAAGCTTCTGATACTTTGCCAATCGCCAAAGCTCAAAAACAACAAATCGAGAAATTAACCGAAAAAACTGATGCAGTGATTGATCGAGCAGCCCAAGAAATCGATCGCGAAACTAGTCGGCTATTGAATACGGAGGAAAAACTATGAAGCAAATTAACAAAATAAGTAACCGACGATTTCAAGTTATCACTGGTTTGGGTAGAGGACAAACCGTTTTAGACTTAGATTTCAATCCGATTGTCAATGCTTTAAGCGATCGCGAAAAATCTTTTGACTATCGCTTGATTCATTGGCAAGCTCAACCTAGAGGCGATCGCGAGTGGGGCATTTATAATCCTCAAGATGATACTTATATTTCTAGCGTTTTTGAAGATCATCCTACTGCCTATGGGGCGATGAAAATGATTATGCTTGATGATGCTACTGCTGCTACTTTGCCAAGTAGTGTTATTTACTGCTGTGGTAGTTTGCCTATCTACAACGATTCGGGTATTTCGTCTTCTGTAAATGATACAAGTGGTCTTTAGTTTTGGGGTTTCCTCTTAATCTTATTTCAGTTTGCAAGCTCAAAATATACCCGCATTCTTCTTG
>CAYXWE010000808.1:0-2352 GCA_964468145.1 uncultured Pleurocapsa sp. | reverse complement strand
GCTTATTGGCGTGCCTGTAACTATCTTGCCATTGGCATGATTTATCTACGGGATAATCCTTTACTCAAAGAAACTTTAAAACCAGAACATATCAAACAAAGACTACTCGGACATTGGGGTTCTTCTCCCGCCCTCAGCTTTATCTACGTTCATCTCAATCGCTTAATTAAAAAATACGACCTCAGTACTCTGTACATAGCAGGGCCAGGGCATGGCGCGCCTGGGGTATTAGCACCCGTATATCTCGAAGGGACGTATTCTGAAGTTTATCCCGATAAAAGCGAAGATACAGAAGGGATGCAAAAATTCTTCAAGCAATTCTCCTTCCCTGGTTATATTGGCAGCCACTGTACTCCCGAAACTCCTGGTTCGATCCATGAAGGAGGAGAACTCGGTTATAGTGTTTCCCATGCCTTTGGTGCAGTTTACGACAACCCCGATTTAATTGCAGCCTGTGTGGTAGGAGATGGCGAAGCAGAAACAGGCCCCTTGGCTACTGCTTGGCATTCTAATAAATTCCTCAATCCCGTTCGCGATGGGGCAGTATTGCCAATTTTAAATCTTAATGGTTATAAAATCGCCAACCCCACTTTACTCTCTCGCATCAGCCACGACGAATTAGAAAGTCTGTTTATCGGCTATGGCTATACACCCTACTTCGTTGAAGGTTCAGACCCCGAACTAATGCACCAAAAAATGGCTGCAGTCATGGAAGAATGTATACTCAAAATCCGTGAAATTCAAACCGAAGCTCGCAGTCAAAACAAAGCTTTTCGTCCTCGTTGGCCGATGATTGTCTTGCGTACTCCTAAAGGCTGGACGGGGCCTAAAGATGTAGATGGTCATAAAGTTGAAGGTTTCTGGCGATCGCATCAAGTTCCCATGGGGTCAATGCACTCTAATCTCGAACACGTCAAACTTCTAGAAGAGTGGATGAAGAGTTATCAGCCCGAAGAACTATTTGACGAGAATGGTACTCTAATTCCCGAACTAAAAGACCTCGCTCCTACTGGTACTTTCCGCATGAGTGCTAACCCTGTTGCCAATGGTGGTTTGCTCCGTAAAGAACTTAAAATGCCCGATTTCCGCGACTATGAAGTTGAGATGGACAAGCCTGGTACAGTACAGGTAGAAAATACTGGTGTCTTAGGTAAGTTTTTGCGGGATGTGATGCGCAACAACATGAGTAACTTCCGCGTCTTTGGCCCTGATGAAACTGCTTCTAACCGTCTGACAGCACTATATGAAGTAACTAAGAAAACCTGGCTAGCAGATTATTTACCCGAAGATGAAGATGGTTCGCAACTGTCTCCCGATGGTCGAGTGATGGAGATGTTGAGCGAGCATACCCTTGAAGGCTGGCTGGAGACTTATTTACTGACAGGCAGACATGGTTTCTTTCATACCTATGAGGCTTTCGTTCACGTCATTGACTCTATGTTTAACCAACACGCCAAATGGTTAGATATCTGCAAAAATCATGTATCTTGGCGCGCTCCTGTATCTTCCCTCAACATTATGCTCTCTTCTTTGGTTTGGCGACAAGATCATAATGGCTTTTCCCACCAAGATCCAGGATTTGTAGATTTGGTAACGAATAAGAGTACCGATGTTACCCGTATCTATTTTCCCCCCGATGCTAATTGTCTCTTATCTGTTGCCGATCACTGTTTGCGGAGTACCGATTATGTCAACGTAATCGTATCTGACAAGCAAAAGCATTTGCAATACCTAACCATGGATGAAGCAGTCAAACACTGTACCAAAGGAATCGGCATCTGGGAATGGGCGAGTAATGATGACTGTGGTAAAGAACCCGACGAGCCAGATGTAATTATGGCTTGCTGTGGCGATATTCCTACCATGGAATCTCTAGCAGCCACAGCAATTTTAAGAGAAGAATTCCCCGAACTCAAAGTGCGCTTTATCAATGTGGTGGATCTCTATAAGTTGCAGTCAGAAACCGAACATCCCCACGGCTTAACTAATAAAGAGTTTGACACTTTATTTACCAGCGACAAACCAGTAATCTTCAACTTCCACGGCTATCCCTGGCTAATTCATAAGTTAGCTTACCGTCGTAGTAATCAAGAACGCATCCACGTTCGCGGTTATAAAGAGCAGGGTAATATCAATACTCCTCTAGAATTGGCTATTCTCAACCAAATAGATCGCTTTAACCTAGTTATAGATGTCATCGATCGCGTCCCTAGTTTGGGTTCTCGCGCAGCCTATGTCAGAGAACGCATGAGAGATCTGATTATCGACAATCTAGCTTATGCTCACGAGCAAGGTATGGATCGCCAAGAAGTGGTTAATTGGACTTGGGATCGTTAGTCATTGGTCATTGGT
>CAYXWE010000807.1:0-2355 GCA_964468145.1 uncultured Pleurocapsa sp. | reverse complement strand
ATCTTGTTCTGCTCCCGATAGAACTTCAATCCATTTTATTTCGTTATTTTTTTTGATTTGAAATTTTATTTTATCGAGATACTGTCCGAATAAAGGAAAGTTTAGCTGTTGTTTTTCTTGCCAGATTTGTGTAAACTCATTCTGCCTATTATCGGGAATAAAAAAATTACTCGCTGGTAATAGTTCTGGGAATTGAGGTAGAAAATTGTAGTCGCTAATTAAGATAAATGAATAGTTAGCATATTGTCGAATAAAATTGGCGATCGCGCCAATATCTAGATTATTAATTACAGCTTCTTCTAATAGAGAAAGATTTAATTCTACCGATTTATAATAAATTTTTTCTCGCTGTAAAATTTCTACCGTCAGGGAAAAATTACTAGACTCTGGTTGAAATTGAGCCAGTTTAAATACTTCTATAGTTTGTAAATAGGATTTTAAATGCTCGACAGTATTTTGATCGCTAGTTAGTTGGGTAAAATTATGAGATAGTATTTTCTCAGCCAGATTGCGATAAATATTCTGATGAATATTTTGAATATCTAAAGTAAGTTGAAAATCACTGTTGTCTTCTCCTCTATTATCAATAATCGGGATAAGATAAGGACAATTTCGCCATTGCTTAAATTCCAGCGAGCAATATGATTCGTTACTCCAACTACCGAGATCGATAATTACAATAGGATTGGTTAAATCCAAATTGTCGGTAATTTGTTGGCGATAATTCCAATAATGATAAACACTGCGATAAAGATATTTTTCTCCTGGATTGAGAAAATTTCTCAGGGATAAAGAGTTAATGCGATCGCTAACAACATATAAATTATGCTCGTCTTGGGATAAATTAATTCCTAGATACTGGAGGGGAGTTAATTCATCCTTGATAATTAATTCTTGTGGATAAAAGCAATCGCGATGATAGCCATATTTTCCATATTTATCTAAAAAAGTTTTATAAGCAAGAGTGCTATTAATTTCTGTTTCGTATAGATTAGCCTGGGTGCAAAGTTGGGGATAGGATTCGAGATTAAATAAACGAGTCATTTCATTTAACATTTATCATTTAACATTAGACTTCTTGCATGAATAGTAAATAACCTTGTTTTAGTTTCTACTCATTACTTATTCGGGCGGTCAACATTTTGAGGAGGCCTCAAAATTACGCCCTCACTCATTACTCATTACTCATTTGTTAATTGTCTGCGAATCTCAGCGATTTGTTGGCGATCGCTAGTTTTATACATTAAATCGCTTGTTTTAAATCCTCGCGGTGCAAACTGAAAGTTAACCCCACCGAGATAAGCAAGGCGATCGCCAATCAGAGTTATTTTGGCGTGAATTCGGGATCTCAAATGAGTTGTGATACGGAGGTTATTATTGCGGATCGAACCGTCAGCATAGACTGTAGTTGAGCGAATTGCGAGTAAGTTGAGCATCTCTGCATCGGGGTAAAAACCTCGGCTGTATATTTCTACTTTGGAGGAACATTTACTTAATTCTTGGTATAAATCTTGTTGATACTGTTGGGGGGTGAGTAGGGTTTGGGAGTTAAAGCGATCGCCTGGAGATGAGTTATTGAGACTGCGTTGAATAAATCCAGACTGGAGGGGAAGTAGATTGTATTTGGTTTGATATTTCCAACAACGGGTAAAGTATCTGACTAAATCTTGATGGGTAGTATCTCCCCGACAGATTAAACCGCTTTCTAAATTAAAATCTAAACTCCCCCCAGTTAAATTACACGAACCTAAATAACCCCCTTTTTCGGTAATATAGGTTTTGAGATGAAAAGCACCGCCACGAATACGCGCCCCCGCAGCTAAAAGTAACTTCAAACATTCAACTTTCTTTTCATCGGAAGCTTGATAAGCGGCTCTCGACTGGGGAATATCTTCTACTTGGGTATCGATCGCATCTACGACTTCGTGGTTGAGATCCGTAAGTATCCAAACTCCTTGAGGTAAGACAGTTGCTTTTTGACAAATCAATTCAGCAATACTGCGGTTTTCGATGATGTAGCTGGAAACAAAGAGAAATTGCTCTGCGCCATCGATTAATTCCTCGATCGCTTGACGACTTATTTTTCTCCCAATAATGAATCGAGGATCTATCTGCGGGGATGTTGTTAGGTTTGTTTCGGGTAAGGAAAAATCGATAGAGGTAGGGTTGAATTCTTGGCGGTATAGGGAGACTAATTCCCCTACGGTATGGGAAAGAGGAGTTAGATCTTGGTTTTCTTGTTTGAAAAAAGCGATCGCGTCTTTTATATCTAGATCCAGTTGTGAAATCTCGACGGTAACTTTGACTCGCGGTAAATTTGTCAGATAAAAACTAAACTGATTATTATCTGGCGAC
>CAYXWE010000806.1:0-2357 GCA_964468145.1 uncultured Pleurocapsa sp. | reverse complement strand
GGTAATTGCTCTATCTCTGGGATCGATCTGAATAAGAACTGTGTTTAACTTAAATGTAAATAAATTGATAGTTTTTTGTCATTTGTTCTCGGTCATTGGTATAAAACTCAACTCAGTTAATGATTTATGCGCATAAGTCTATTTGTGAAAACCGTAATGACAAATGACAAATGACAAATGACAAACGACAAATGACAAATGACAAATAACAAATGACAAATGACAAATGACAAATGACAAATGACTAGATAATGCTTGCAACCCAAATAAGATTGCTATAGTGCTGTTGTTTTGTTTATGCACTTCTGGGAAAAGCGATTGCCAAATTATCAGTGAAATTATAGTTTTAGCTTGCTGTCTGGGCAATATAGGCAATATAGATCGCCAATCAAGCCCAAGTAATTTAAAGCAATATGGTAAGTCAGACTAATTCGGTAGTAAATAATGTAGCTGGTCGAGATATCTATCAAAAAATTTATCAAAATATCCAGCAGGTAATGAAAGGACAGTCAACTGCGATCCGCAATCTATTGGCAGCCTTTGCTAGTGGAGGTCATATTTTGTTAGAAGACTATCCTGGAACGGGGAAAACTACCTTAGCCAAAGCTTTAGCTGCTTCCATTGATGCTAAATTCAAGCGAATTCAATTCACTCCCGATCTCTTACCTTCAGATATTACAGGCATATCTATTTTTGACCAAAGCGATCGCTCTTTTCACTTTCACGAAGGGCCAATCTTTGCCAATATTGTTTTGGTAGATGAAATTAACCGCGCTTCTCCTCGCACCCAGTCAGCACTCTTAGAAGCTATGGCAGAGTCCCAAGTAAGCGTTGACGGTCAAATTAAAAAGCTACAGGATCTATTTTTTGTCATCGCTACCCAAAACCCCGTAGGCTCTCACGGGACATATCCTTTACCCGAAGCTCAAATGGATCGTTTTGCCCTCCAATTTAGTTTGGGTTATGTTTCTGTAGAAGATGAAGTAAAAATTTTAAGCGATCGCGTTCAAAGTAATCCCCTCGGTCGAATTGAACCCTGTATTTCTCTACAAGAGGCAATATTACTCAAAAAGCAGGTCGAACAAGTTAGAGTCAGCGACACTATGAAACGCTATTTGGTTGACCTGGTTAATGCCACTCGTTCTGCTGAGGGTGTAGAGTTAGGGGGAAGTATCAGGGGTTCGATCGCCCTGATGAGAGTGGCTCAAGCTTTGGCTTTATTTGATGGTTATGAATTTGTCACTCCCGAACATATCCAAGAATTAGCAGTCTCAGTAATTGCTCATCGTCTGGTAATGCAGCCCCAATCTCGTTTTGCGGGTCAAACTGCTGCGGGAGTGGTCGAAGAAATTTTAAAAACTATTCCCGTCCCTGCTTAATAACTTAAGATGGTAAGTTTATTAGACCTCAGGATCGAGACCGCAAATGAAACAAAATCGAACTAATGGTTGGTCTTTAGATAATAGAGATCCTCAAGTCATAGAATCATGGATGCCATTTTGGGAATGGTTTTATAAATATTACTTTCGAGTAACTAGCGATGGTTGGGAACATATCCCTTCAGATAAAGTACTGCTAGTCGGTTCTCATAATGGAGGGATGGCTGTTCCCGACATGGTTATGAGTATGTACGATTGGTTTAGCCATTTTGGAACGCAACGGCGGGTCTATGGCTTAATGCACCATAGCGTCTGGAAAATCAATCCTTATCTGGGCAAAATTGCCGAAAAAACAGGAGCGATCGTCGCTCGCCCTCAAATGGCGATCGCAGCTTTAAGAAGTAATGCTAGCGTGTTAGTCTATCCTGGTGGCGCACAAGATGTCTTTCGTCCCCATAGTCAACGCAACCAAATCAATTTAGCTGGGCGTAAAGGTTTTATTAAATTGGCATTAAGAGAACAAGTACCGATTATCCCGATTATTTCTCACGGCGCACACGATACATTATTCGTCTTGGGGGATATTTACGATTTGATGAAACAACTTCACCATTGGGGTATGCCTTGGATGTTTGATACCGATCCTGAAGTGTTTCCTCTTTATTTGGGCTTACCTTGGGGCATTAGTTTTGGACCATTGCCCAATATTCCCTTACCCGCCAAAATTCATCTCCGTGTCCTCCCCCAGATTGTATTTCTCAGAAACGGAAAAAAAGCGTCGCGCGATCGCGATTATGTAGATGAATGTTATGAAACTGTGATGAATACTATGCAATCGGGATTAGATCGCTTGGTAAAGCAAAAAAATCTGCAGTAAAAACACCTTTAAGACTACCCTTTTCGGTACAATACCCCTTGAATTATTTATAACCAAGGCAAAAATTATATTTATGGGACGTGCTAACAAAGTTGTTTTAG
>CAYXWE010000805.1:0-2359 GCA_964468145.1 uncultured Pleurocapsa sp. | reverse complement strand
GCTAGGTACTTCTCCTGCAAAATCTTTGACAATCATTTGACAAGCACCCTGAATATTCTTGGCTTGGTTGCGATAAAAACCTGTAGAGCGAATCAGTGCTTCTAGTTCTTCACGATCGCATTGTGCAATACTTTCGGCATCGGGAAAACGAGCGAACAAGCCAGGAGTTACTTGATTTACTCTCTCATCAGTACATTGAGCAGAAAGAATCGTGGCTACCAAAAGCTGTACTGGAGTTTTATAGTCCAGGCTACAGGTGGCATTGGGATAAAGTTCGGTTAAGAGATTGAAAATATCGAGAGCTCGAGCTTTTAGAGCTTTGCTGGGGGATTTTTTTCTGGTGGTTTTCTTTTTCTTAGTTTGAGAAGGAGTGTTTGACGTGGGCATGAAATTTCAATGAGGAATATTTATCTTGAGTACGATCGAAGCAAAGTTATTTTATTTTAAAATTTCATAGCAGAATAGACTTATGCGCATAAATCATTCCCTTAGTGGATGCGATCGCCTAAGTTGACAGAGAACAAAGGACAAAAAACCATAAACTTTGGATTGTCAAAATTATTCATGCCCATAGGTCTAATGTCCTCAATCGATATGGATCGAAACACTCTATGTATCTTGCGATCTCGATGAGTCTTTGCCACAAAACAGAGAAACTCTATATACCCAAGATATAGGTATGATAATCTTTGAGCTTATTTTTTTTCACTGTAATTGATGAATGTAAAACGACCTACCTGGTGGAGTAAAGCGATCGCTTTAATCGCTTTGATAAATTTAATTTTGGTAATGTTCGATCTCACTTATCTATCTTTTAGGGATATTTATTTTCGTCACCTAACGCCAGTAGTAAAAATTTACGACCCCATCAAAGGAATCGAAGCTCATCCCGACACAGAGGAGTATCTACAAACCGTAAACTATTTCCAACAATCCCAAAAGTCCGATCCAGACTTAGCAGCAGCTTCAACACAATCGCTATTACAATCTTTAAGGCAGCAAAGTCTGTTTATGATTGAAGAAAATCCTTTTTTGTCTGCCAATAAATCTACCACCTTTGCCAAGCTAAAACACAGGCTAGAATATAGATTAGAAACTCGCTCTACCAAAGAAGCATTTACAACATTTTGGAGTCGAGAATATCTATTAGAGCGCGATACTGCCAGGGAATTAGCTTTTTTCACTGATAAAATTGAGCCTCTATTAAAAACGAATTATTATCGTCGCGTAAATGCCAATGGTTTGTATGTCGATCGCTTTTGGCGTATCGATATTTTCTTTATCGTTTTCTTCGCCCTAGAATATCTCGGTCGTACTTTTTGGGTAGCCAGAACCAGCGATCTTAGTTGGGGAGATGCGATCGCTCGCAATTGGT
The DNA here is from genome assembly GCA_964468145.1 of uncultured Pleurocapsa sp. GTDB lineage: Bacteria > Cyanobacteriota > Cyanobacteriia > Cyanobacteriales > Xenococcaceae > Waterburya. Next base: position 984 of record CAYXWE010000805.1, on the reverse strand, counting down.
ACGATGGTTTGATGCTCATTCCTGTGTGGCGATGGTTGCGAGTCATTCCCGTTGCAGTTCGCATTCACAAGTCTGAATTATTCAATTTAGAGAGAACTATAACTCATATTACCCACGAACCAGTAGCCTATCTATCGCAAAAAGTTTCTCTGTTTGTCATTGTCCGACTCCTCAACCAAGGTCAAGAAATAGTTAAAGATGGTACGTTAGCCAATTTGCTCTTATCTCCCAGTCAAGATCGAGTAGGAGAAAGGGACAAACTAAACATAGTTATCGATCGCCTGATTAGTTTGACAGTATACAGAGTTTTGCCCGAAGTACAGCCAGAATTAGAAGATTTACTTCGCTATAGTCTCAAGGGTGCATTAAAAGAATCAGATGTCTATCAAGTCCTTAAAGCAATTCCAGGTATTACCGATTTACCTCAAGGTGCGATCGAGCAACTAGCAGATTACTTGGCTCAGGCTTCCTACAATGTTCTAATCGATTCTTATACTGATGCCCAGGGTAAAATTCTTTTTGATAATCTCAGAGATAATTTTGCCTCTACCCTAAAAGATCGACTGCAAGATAAAAACACTCAAGGCGAAATTGAAATACTACTGGCAGATCTAATAGAAGAATGGAAGCTAAACTACGTTCGAGCTTCCCAAGAACGGGATCCCGAAGCTACGATCGCCGAGACGCAAAAGATAGCCAACGATTTTTAGTTTTATATCTTTTTATTCTTAGAGGATGTAACGAGGGTTTTTTGTTTTTTCGCCAGCGATCGCAATTATTTTGACTTTTCAGACATCCTCTAAATCAATTCCCGCCTGTAGCTTACTCATTAAAGGTATTTCTGGCAGTTCAATACGTTCGCCTTGTTTTAATTCCTTTAGTTGCCGTCTAATACTAAATCCGATTGATATAAGTCACGTAAAATTAGCCATATTTGAACCAATGATAATTAGTTAAATTTTTAATTTCTTCTTTCATTTGAGT
>CAYXWE010000804.1:0-2362 GCA_964468145.1 uncultured Pleurocapsa sp. | reverse complement strand
CCTTTCGATAGGGATGGATATGGTTGGGTTATTTCCAGAGATTTTACAGGGCGCAGTGCTTGTAAGGAATTGGGTAAATTACTGATTCCCGTCCCCCCCAATTACCAGGGCAAAAGTCATTTTCCAAAAAAAGCGGGAGAGATTGTAGGAACAGTGGCTTACAATCTCTATCGCCTCACTAAAGGTCGGGGTGAGGAAGCTTTCTTTACCCTCTTCGACCTGGTACAAGCTTGTAGTAGCCAAGAGCAGGTTTGGGATATTTTGGCACGATTTCCCGATACTAAAAAAAGCTTTGCTTACCTGCAAAAAGATAGCGAAACTAATGATAATTATTTCTCTACCATCAGCGAGTATATGGGAGAGTATGAAGTTACAGCCTTGTTACAGCATCAAGCAATTCTAGCAGGGCGCGGGTTTAGCATTCGAGACTGGCTCGATAGCGAGGATATCTTACTCCTGGGTCGAGAAGAAACCAGAGGTAAGGCAGCTTTAGCCATCTTAAATGCTGCACTTTTGACCACCGTTAAACGCTATATTTTGGCTCGTCCCGTACCTGATATCACTCCTAGACCCTATATCTTTATCTTTGTTGATGAATTTGGCTCTATCGGCAAAATTCCTGGCTTGGATGAGTTTGCCAGAGAAGGCAGAAAACATGGGGTGTCTTTGAATTTGGCAAACCAAAATACCATCGAGCCAGAGGAAAAGTACGGCAAGGGAAAATGGCGTGCTGTGGTGGGTGAGTTTAGAAATTGGTTATTCCTGACGGTGGACGAGCCTGAAACCCAAAAAGCGATCGTCGAACGGATTGGTAAGCGTCGCTATGAAAAACGCCAAGAATCCAATAGTACGGGCAGTAGTAAAAGCAGTGGTCAATATGCCAGTAGCTCTAGTAGTAACAGCATTAATGTGGTCTGGATTGATAAGGAGGAGGATTTATTTTTACCCTCCCAGATACAAGGCTTGAGCCTGATTAATTGGCAGGACAATAAACCGATGGGCATTATCGGCAAGTTTGGGGTGAAACATCATTATCAAGTGGATATTTATCCAACTATCCTCAAACCTTTGCTCCTTCCCGAACAAGATACCGCCAATAACTATAATCCCGTTCCTGTTGATGATGAGGAGCAACTGGGCTGGACGGCTGCGGATTACCAAAGGTTGGGTTTGGTATCTGATGTTTTTGCCACCAGGGGTAATTTCCCCATGATGGCAGAACTGGTTGATTCTAAGCAGTTGACGGGATTTGGTTTTGATGATGATAAAGATGACGACGATGAAGACCGCGATCTGTTTGGTGCTATCTAAAAGGTCAATCCCGTTTTAAATTTTTCGGCGTTGCTGAATGAGTAATGGTTTGCTCCTAGCTATCGGCGGAAAAATCACAATTACAGATTCTATATCTACTCCATATCACCACCGACAGCAGCCACGCCTATTTCATCTGTTTCAACTGGTGGGGCAAAGCTTCCGCCCCCCTCGCTATCGTTCCTTTTTATTCTTCTGCCCTAGCGGGCTTTTGTACCATGCCTTTGTTTTACTATTTAGACCAGCAGCAACGGATTAACGTGATGAGTGGTTATATCGACCAGCATCAAAATATGAACCGCATTCGCGGGGCTATTTCTGTCAAAGATGAGTACCGAGGTTTAATCGGTCAGGAATACCGCAAGCAGCAACACTTACGGGGTAAGTGGTTGACGGGCGTATCCCATATCCGCAGGGCTGATATCAAAGCTGCCGAAACTATGTACGCCTATGGCTATTCCAGAAAGGCGGTTATCAATACCATTATGAAAAATAGCCCTCTCACCAAAGACATGACGGCTATGCAGCGTTTAGCCTATCGAGAACGCTTGGGACGTGCCATGAAAAATGTCGAGCCTCTACGACAACAGATTCAAGCCCACAAACTCAAACACGGCATCACCACCAACCGCGTTAAAGATATTCGGGACTTTGCTAAATGTCAGAAGCTCGAACGACAAGCCCAAGCCCAAGGACTGAAAGTTAAACCCCTCACCTACGAACAATTTGCTAACAAACGAGATTACCGCTTCCATATCAAATACCAACAGACTCTTCGGCAAAAACAACAAATAAAACAGGTCAAACAACAACAAGCCCAAATCCAGAAACAACAGCAAACCCGCACCAGAACCCGCAGTATCTAAGGTTTTTTGGCTGGTATTTCTGTTAATAAATTGCTAATTTTTAAGCATGATTAATCAGATTTTTACCAGCTTTTCTAACCACCGCAAACACAACGCCAGACAACAATTACAAGCCTCCATCAATGAGGATTTACGCACCCTCCCCCAAGAGATTGCCGAGATTAAGCAAAGCCTCATCGCAGCCT
>CAYXWE010000803.1:0-2373 GCA_964468145.1 uncultured Pleurocapsa sp. | reverse complement strand
AAGAGCCAAAAGACGCTGGCAAGATTTACAAAATCAAGGACGAGATATCGAGCTAAAACAGTTAGCTCAGGATATTCAAAAACGAGACGAACAAGATAGCAATCGCGCGATCGCACCATTAAAACAGGCTGATGATGCTGTTAAAATTATTACTGACAACCTAACCATAGAACAAGTAGTCGCTAAAATAGTCGAACTCTATCAACAAATCTAGCGATTACTCATTACTTATTACTTATTACTTAAGATCATAAAACTTGCGCTCTCAGCCAAGCTACAGGTAAGGATAAAATTTTCTTGTGTTTTGCCACAAAAGCTCTTTTGTTAAACACATCGTAGTTGTTAGCCTCAATTTCTTTGAGAATATCTTGATAAAGCATCAAAGAAGCCCAAACTGGCAAACGAGAATCGCGAATTAGATAGCGAATACCTCTTTCAGCCTGTCTATAATATTCCCTAGCGCGTTTAATTTGAAACTTCATGATGGCTCGCCAGCGATCGTCAATTACTCCTGCCATCAAATCCGCTTCTGTATAGTCAAAGGCATGGAGATCCTCTAAAGGGAGATAAATGCGATCGCGCTGTAGATCCTCCCCGACATCCCGCAAAATATTAGTTAGCTGCATGGCTAACCCTAATGAAATGGCTTCTTCTGTAGGGACATAAATCGGCTTGTCTCTTTCCCAGGGAACACCATTAGCGTCTGCACCAATTCCCAAGACTGCATTAGACATCAAGCCCACTGTCCCCGCAACACGATAGCAATAAAGTTCTAAATCCTCAAAGGTTTGATAGCGATTTTTGCTCAAATCCATACGTTGTCCCGCAATCATATCCCGAAAGGGCTGGATACTCATGGGATAGCGTTGTACCGTATCAACTAAAGCTACATCTGTATCCTCTATCGGATTTCCAGCAAAAATTGATTCTAACTGTTGTTCCCATTCGATGAGGGTTTCTTTGGTGGTGTATTGAGCTTTTGCACCATCTACTAGTTCATCTGTCAGACGACACCAAGCGTAGATTGCCCAAATTGACTTACTTTTTTCTTTCGGCATTAAAAGAGTACCGAAGTAAAAAGTTTTAGCGTATTCTGCCGTAATTTGACGACAGAGTTCGTAAGCCTCGTCTACTGAGACTAAATTTTTTTTCGTTTTTGATTTTGGTAATTGCAACATTCAGAAGCAAACGGGTTACTGTCTTTTTTGGGGCAGGATATAAGGCGATGTTTTGTCCGTGTTTGTCTTAAACAACTAAAATTATCTAATTTTATTAGCCATAAAAGATAAACAACAGACAAGATATATTAAACACCAACGGCGGTCTTTTCTTTATCAACTTTATTGCTGACTGGGTAATCTTGAGCGATCGCTTGTGCTGCTAGTTTACCAGAAAGTACTGCGCCTTCCATACTTCCTAAATATTCTTGCTTAGTATAACTGCCCGCGAGGTAAAAATTATCAACTGGCGTTTTTTGAGTTGGTTTAATTGATTGAGTACCCGCTACTGCACGATAAACCGAACGAGGAGTTTTAACTACCTTAGACTTAAGCAATGTTGCTTGGTTATCGCCATCAAAGTGCTGAGGAAATAGTCTTTTTAGTTCGGACATAGTGGCTTCGATGATATCTTCATCAGATCTAGCAATCCAGTCTTTTGCAGGAGCAAGCACCAACTCTAACATCGACTTATTGGGATCGGCATATTCTTTACAGGTGTTGCTCATATCAGCATAGACACTAAGTAAAGGCGATCGCGAAAATAGTAAGTGATCGATTTCCGTAATCTTGCGATCGAACCATAAGTGAAGATTAATTACCTCTACCCCTTCTAGTTTTGACATTTCCTGGAAGAAAGATTTCTTTTTCCAAGGTTCGGGCAACATTAATTTGAGGGCATCTACAGACATAGCGGATACATAAGCATCCGCTTCTAACACTTCATCTTCAGCACCGTTCAAACCTCTGAGCAAAAAGCCATTAATTTCTCCATTCTCATCGGTCATAATTTTCTTCAGGGGAGCATTAAGTCTCACCTCGCCACCTCTTTCGGTAATGTAGTCAACCATCGGCTGACACAATCTTTCTGTGGGCGAACCATCTAAGAAAGCAACCTTAGAACCATAACGTTCTTTAAGGAAGCGATTGATTGCGGTTAAAGGAATGGTTGCCGAAACATCTTCGGGGTTGATAAAAGTAAGAGCTTTAGAAGCTGCAATAAAAATATCGCTGTTTACTCGCTCGTCAATTCCCTGCTTTTCCAGCCAAGCCAGTAAATCGTATTTATCCATATTCTCGACATACTGCTGTCCCCGAACAATAGCGGGTAACCAGCCAATAGCAAATTTGAACTTTTGCGTCCAAGTCAACATAT
>CAYXWE010000802.1:0-2374 GCA_964468145.1 uncultured Pleurocapsa sp. | reverse complement strand
CTCGTTTGTAAATAGGAGTATCATCTGCTAAAGCGGTAGCGGTAACTTCGGCTGCCACATCTCCTTGGTACAAAATCCTGACTACTGGTTCTTCGATTACCTTACCTGCTACAACTGCATGAAGTTCCCATTTATGAAAGATGTCAATTAATTCTTGTTCGCGACCTTTTTCGGCTACAAACAACATCCTCTCCTGAGATTCTGAGAGCAAATACTCATAGGGAGTCATGCCCGTTTCCCTGGCAGGAATTTTATCGAGATCTAATTCAATCCCCACACCTCCTTTATCTGCCATCTCGGAAGTCGAACAGGTTAATCCCGCTGCACCCATATCCTGGGCTGCTACTACTGCGCCCGTTTTAAAGGCTTCTAAGCAAGCCTCGACCAAAGATTTCTCTAAAAAAGGGTCGCCTACCTGTACCGCAGGGCGATCGTCCATCGAATCATCGGTTAATTCGGAACTAGCAAAACTAGCTCCACCCATACCATCTCTGCCAGTAGTCGAACCAACATACAGTACGGGATTACCAATTCCAGATGCTCCAGATTTGACAATTGACTCGGTTTCCATCAGTCCTAAAGCCATGGCATTAACTAAAGGATTACCCGTGTAAGCTTTATCAAAATACACCTCTCCCGCTACAGTGGGTACGCCAATACAATTGCCATAATGACTTATACCCTCCACCACTCCTTGAAATATGCGTCTGGTGCGAGTATCTCCTAAATTGCCAAAACGTAAAGAGTTAAGAATGGCGATGGGACGCGCCCCCATAGTGAAGATGTCCCGTAAGATTCCCCCTACACCCGTAGCTGCACCCTGAAAAGGTTCTACCGCCGAAGGATGGTTGTGAGATTCAATTTTAAAAGCTAGCTGCAAACCATTACCTAAATCTACCACTCCTGCGTTTTCTCCAGGCCCTACCAAAACGCGATCGCCTTGGGTGGGAAATTGACTCAAAAGAGGTCGAGAATTTTTATAGCAGCAATGTTCTGACCACATCACCCCAAACATTCCCAATTCTGCTTTATTGGGGTGACGACCTAAGCGATTGACAATTTCTTGGTATTCTTCTGGTTTAATACCTTCGGCTGCAATTTCTGCGGAACTAAAAGGAGTAGATTCAATCTCAGACATAAACTAACTCAGGAGGAGTGATACAGGGTTTATTGTATCTAGAACTTGACACGGTAAATGATTTTTTTCTCAAACTTAAATTGCAAAAAGATAATTTTTGTAGTGAGGCACTGGGAGAATTGAGATCGTAGATCGTAGTTGGCGGTTTCTTTCAGACAGGCTTATGTAGTCATTCCAAATAAAAAGCGGTCGCGGATAAGATAACAAGACCTTGAAAGTAGTAATCGATAACTCAAACAAACAACTAACTAGCTCAATTTGAATAAAGTCAGCTTCGTAGTTAACCCTTGGAGGTTATCAAACCACGAGCTAGTCATAGCTTTAGCCATAACGACGAACATTATCTATTTTGTGTTTAACAAATTGGAGCTACTTAGTGACTCAAAATTTACTAAATAATCTCTATATTTTGTATATTTAAAGCTTGTTTTGGGAACAATAAATATATGTTCTTAAAAGGATGAATTGAGATGACGAACAACGAACGGCAAGTTAATTTTGAGCGTGGTAATAGCTGTACTCACTCTCACATTCATCCTCGACCCAAATATTATGATTTTTCTTATAAAAAACCCTATCCTTCACAGAAAAGTATTGATGAGCTGCTAAACGAAGGATATGTAGGAATTGATAGTAAATTAGCCCAAGATAATGCTTTTGCAGCAGTAGCATACAAATTCAAACATCAAATTAAATGGACAGTTAGTAGTCAATCGGATGAAGAAGTTTGGTTAATGACTACAGACAAGCAAGCTTTAGAAAAGCTATCTGACTTTATGCTGCAAAAGTTTAGCTGGTCGCCAATGATTTATGCTGCTAAACCCAAACAAGCTTTCATTTTCACGCCCAAAAATGATACAGAAAAAGCTGCAATTGAAGCGACTATATCTGGAGAGTATGGCTGGCAAGGCAGCTTATACTCTTTAGAATTATATGAATATCAAGATAATGAAGCAGGGTTTATTTTTGCTACCAAACCATTAGATTCAACAGACCAAGAATGGTTATTAGTAAAACTAAATTTTAGTGACTATACAGGCTCTTGGAGTCATCATGAAGGTTCATTAGAGCAGGTCTATTATATCTGGAAAGAAAACATCCAACTGTCCGAACCCAATTATCACCCCACAGCCGATCAGATATTAGATGCTATTAAAGAATAAATAACGATCGTCCGATAGTTATAGTCATTCCAAATAGAAACCGTATGCATGAGCCAGAGGAATAAAATAACTT
>CAYXWE010000801.1:0-2377 GCA_964468145.1 uncultured Pleurocapsa sp. | reverse complement strand
TGGTAAAGCAAAAAATTAGTTAATGAGATATTTGACTATATTTTTAGTAACTATAAGCACTGCTGATATCAAGTAATAGTACTAATAATGCGATCGCTAAAAACTCCGCGTCGAACCAAAATTGTTGCCACTGTTGGCCCTGCTACTCTTAAACCAGATGTTTTAAAAAGATTAATTAAAGCTGGAGCGACTACCTTGAGAATTAATTTTTCTCACGGTACACAACAAGACCATCAAAAAGCGATCCGCTTGATTCGGCAAACCGCTTTTGAATTAAATCAACCCGTAGGAATTCTGCAAGATTTGCAAGGACCCAAAATTCGTCTGGGCAAGTTTGCTTGTGGCAAAATTAAACTGGAAAATGGCGACCCGTTCATCCTCACCAGTCGCCAAGTGGAGTGTGATTCGACAATTAGCTATGTCAGCTACGCCCGTCTAGCAGAAGAAGTACCAGAGAATGCAACAATCCTTCTCGACGATGGCAAAGTAGAGATGAAGGTAGAAAAAATAAATACCCAAAACCAAGACTTACACTGTCGGGTAGTTGTGGGAGGAGTTCTTTCTAGTAATAAAGGGGTCAATTTTCCTGGGGTTTGTTTGTCGGTTAAAGCCCTCACAGACAAAGATCGCGAAGACCTCATGTTTGGTTTAGACCAAGGGGTAGATTGGATTGCTTTGAGTTTTGTCCGCAACCCTCAAGATATTTTAGAAATTAAAGACTTGATTGCTGCTGCGGGGAAATCCATTCCCGTGATTGCCAAAATAGAGAAACACGAAGCTATAGAGCAAATGGACGCTATTCTATCTCTGTGTGACGGGGTAATGGTAGCTAGAGGAGACTTGGGAGTAGAGTTACCCGCAGAAGATGTTCCTATCCTACAAAAACGTTTGATTGCTACTTGCAACAAACTTGGTATTCCCGTAATTACAGCGACTCAAATGCTGGATAGTATGGTCAATAATCCCCGTCCTACCCGTGCAGAGGTTTCGGATATTGCTAATGCTATTCTCGACGGGACGGATGCTATTATGCTGTCTAATGAAACTGCGGTGGGTAGCTATCCCGTAGAAGCAGTCAAGACTATGGCAAAAATTGCTCGACGGACGGAAAGGGAAAAACATCGTATTCCCCCCGACTCCCGTAGTAAATGGTCTATACCAAATGCCATTTCTGCTGCGGTGGGTCAGATAGCAGAACAATTGGACGCTTCAGCTATTATGACTCTGACAAAAACTGGCTCTACCGCACGTAATGTCTCGAAATTTCGCCCTAAAACTCCTATTTTGGCAATCACCCCGCAAGTTCATGTTTCCCGTCGATTACAGCTAGTTTGGGGCGTGAAACCGCTGCTGGTTTTAGATTTACCCTCTACTTCTCAAACCTTCCAAGCAGCAATTAATGTAGCTCAAGAAGAAGAATGGTTAGCTGCGGGAGATTTGGTCGTGATGACGGCGGGTACTTTACAAGGGGTTGCTGGTTCGACAGACCTGATTAAAGTGGAATTGGTCAAAGCTGTTTTGGGACAGGGTACGGGTATCGGTCAGAATGCAGTCAGTGGTGTAGCTCGTGTAGTTAAAGAATCCGAGGCTATTAACAATTTTAATTCGGGCGAAATTTTGGTTGCTTCTGCTACTAATGCTAGCTTTATTAATGTTATTCGTCGCGCAGCAGGAATCATCACCGAAGAAGACAGTTTAACTTCTCATGCTGCGATACTGGGATTACGTTTGGGGATTCCTGTCATTGTGGGCTTTAAAGACGCAACTAAAGCTATCCGAGAGGGAGCTATTATTACTTTAGATGCTAAAGGAGGCTCTGTTTTCTCTGGAATGATGGAAGGGGATAAGTAAGTATTAGCTAATTGTTAGTTGTTAGAGACGTTCGGCTCGAACGTCTGTACAGTTGTTAATTGTTAATGGTTAATTGTTAACACCGCATTGTTTCAAAAACTCTTTCTCAGTGGGTGTAACGAAATATAGCAGTGCGCGCTCTAGTATTTACTTTCCTCGCTTGTTAATCAAACTTCATATCTAGCATTCTCTAAGTTTGATTCAGTCGGATTTTGTAAACATTGACGCTTCGCGCACTGCTATAACTGCTCGGGTGCTATAGCATACTTGTCGAAGCTCTAATTTATTGAGAGAGAAAAGATTCACTGTCGAAATAAAATATCGTTAACGATATCTCAAATCAAATAAATCAGTATTGTAAGTATAATAGTTCGGTCGTAGTGTAGTAAAAAGCGTCCATTCATTCTCACTAAGGTTAAAATGGCAACTTTTCAAGTATCACAAACTACTGACGGTGGATTAAATTCTGGCTCTTTAAGAGATGCGGTACTCCAAGCAAATACCACTCCAGATGATGATGTTATAG
>CAYXWE010000800.1:0-2378 GCA_964468145.1 uncultured Pleurocapsa sp. | reverse complement strand
GATTTGATACCCGTCTTTCGAGCCAAAACCGTATCGGAAGCAACTCAGATAGATGCTAGTCAAATTTATTCGATGCAGTTAATGTTGAGTAAGTTTGAATACGATGGCGAACTAAATCCCAAATTTGAAGCAGGTTCGTTCGCTCTCCAGGTAGAATCTATCAAGGCTTATGGTGGCAAAGCCAAGCCCCAGTTAGTTCAGGTAAGTTCTGCGGGAGTTACGCGCCCCAACCGCCCAGGAATAAACCTGGAAGAAGAACCCCCCGCAGTGCGGATGAACGAGCAGCTAGGAGGAATCTTAACTTGGAAATTAAAGGGAGAAGAGGTAATTAGAGATAGTGGTTTGACCTATACTATTATTCGTCCCTGCGCTTTAACAGAAAATCCAGGTAACAAAGTATTGTATACAGAACAAGGAGACAATATAAGAGGACAAGTTAGCCGAAATGCGATCGCGACACTGTGCATTCAAGCCTTGAATTTGCCCGAAGCAGCAAACAAAACTTTGGAAGTAAAGGAAACCGAACAAGAAGGAACGACTGACTGGTTGGACTTGTTTAGTAATCTGTTGTCAGATTGATGAGCAATATTTAAACTGTTCCAATAACTTAGTTTATTGTAAAGTTTTTTAACAATAAACATAAATTAAGCTAGCAATCCAGCAGTTATATTTGAAATAAATTGGAACTTCAGTTAATGCATACTCTGGTTAACGAACAGAAAATTACAGTTTTTCGCAGTGGTTACGAACTTCCTCACGATCGAGATTGTATCTGGTTAATTGTCGATGGGGTAATTAAAACCTTTTCTATAACGGAATTGGGAACAACCATCACTTTAGGATTTTGGGGAAATAAAGATGTGGTAGGAATGCCTTTATCGACGATCGCACCTTATAAAATAAAGTGCATGAGTACGGTTAAAGCGATCGCCATTCCTCAGGATAGGCAAGCAACTATCACTGCAGAATGTATTCATCATCAATTACAAACCCAACAATTGATATATATTATCCGCCATACTAATAGGGTTGCCAAACGTTTGCGGTTGCTCCTTCTGTGGTTGGGGGGTAAATTTGGACGAAAAATTGCACAAGGAAAGTTGATTGATTTTAAGCTAACTCATCAAGAATTAGCCGAAGCGATCGGCACTACTAGAATTACGGTAACCAAAATACTCAACCAGTTTGAAAGAGAAGGTTTTATCCTGCGCCCCAAAACTAGATGTATTATTTTGAAGTCATGAGTTATTAGTCTTGGAGATATTTTTTTAAAGCTAATAAATCTAATAATTCAAACTTTTGGAAAAACTGCCATAATCGAGTCGCGATCTGCTCGACTCCTCCAGGAACATTAGATTCAATATTAAGAGGAATAACGGGATCGTGGAGCGATAATCGCAGTAAAAACCAACCCGATTCTTGAGATGAGTGGCAAGAAATTCTTACCCCTTCATAGTTATTGGGGACAACTTCCCAGTCGTCTTGAATTTGGGCGAATTCTTTGAGGCGATCTATAACCCCATTGCCATAGCTTTTAAAATCATCGGTATTTATTTTTAATCTAAACTCTTCACTTTCTACTGGCTCAATAAGATTGCTAATTAAGTCGGTTAATGGTTTTCCCTGTAACTTACTTTTAGCTAATTCTATTAGTATTTTGGTTGCTAAATATGCACCATCATCCAGGAAATAATTTTCCTTCATTGCTCCATGTCCAGAAGTTTCGATCGCCAGCCAGGATTCTTCTCCCGAATTATTGAGTCGAATTGATTCGTTAATAACATTTTTGTAACCCCGTTTGAAGCGATGATGTTTGCCTCCCAAACTGTTAATGAACTGAGTCAAACCATCGGAAGTAATCGAATCAGTTACTATAGTCGAGCCTGGATGTTCTTGTAGTACTATGGCAGAAATCAGCGCGATCGCTCGATTGCGATTGATTTCATTACCCTGACTATCTACTGCTGCCACGCGATCGACATCCGTATCAAAAATAATCCCAAAATCTGCTTGATTCCTAACAACTGCCTCACAAATTGCTGCCATTGCTTCTTTATTTTCAGGATTGGGAATATGATTGGGAAACATTCCATCGGGGTCTAGAAATTGACTTCCTGTAGTGTCTGCCCCCAAGGGCTGGAGGACTTGACTGGCAAAAAAGCCACCAGCTCCATTGCCAGCATCAACAATAATCCTCAGCCCCGATAAAGGCGTATCGAAGTGATCAGGATGCCTGACATCTCGTCGAATCATGTCCACCAACCCTTGAGCATAAGTCTCCAAAAAGGGTTCTTTCTGGAAACTTCCTTCCGATGTTGTTGGAAAAGTGTCTGCCTCGGCGAGTTTAAGAATGGCGGTAATATCAGATTTGTCTAACC
>CAYXWE010000799.1:0-2378 GCA_964468145.1 uncultured Pleurocapsa sp. | reverse complement strand
AAATCGTCAGTATACGAATATATTGACGATCCTCTCCATCTAACTAGAATCCTTGGTCTTGCTTTTATCGGTATTGGCACGAGTGCCATTCTTTTGGCTGCCTTAGAACATCGCCGAGAATTGCACCACATCCAGCACGAAGATTACAGATATCGTCCCCGTTCCTCTCTAGCCTTCACCGTTGCTATCTCAATCTCTATTACAGGACTATTTGCTTTTATTGGTATTTTGATCAAATCTTACGGTAATTAGGGCGTGCGATCGATTAATTTTCTGGCAGTCTAGGTTGTCGTTTAGAGGGAATAGAGAATAGGGAAAATTAATAACTCTCCCCGTCTCCGTATCCCCTTGTCTCCCCCTTTCAGTCTGCCTCAACCATCCCATAAAGATGGTACGCGGTTATTTCTCTATCCCCTATCCTGCAACTTCATGTCCTGCTGCGGTAATAACCTGTTTGATAGAAGCTTCAGAAGCATCAGTATCCACATTCACTTGCTTGCTATCGAGGTCAATTTCCACTTTTGCCTTAGGCTCGTGAGTCAAAATCGCATCTTTGACAGTTGAAACACAACCATCACAAACCATGCTGGGTACTTTTAAGGTAATTGTCATTGCAATAATCTCGCTCCTTTAGTCAATTTTATCTTTATATTAAAACTAAACTGATTTGGCTACTTCCAAACCAAGATGCTTGAGTAAGCGATCGATATCGAAATGTTGCTTCATTAAACTTTGAATTTGTCTTACCTTTATCTCTTCGCGAATTGGAACTTTACCAAAGGCGCGATCGACCACTTCTACTGTAGTTAAAGTATCCGTATCGACCGATAGTATAGGTATATCCAAACTCACAGCTCGTTCGATAATCAAATCCTTGGGAGGAATACGACCAGTTAAAATTAAACAATGGGTAGAAGTTTCTAAAGCAGCCATTTGAAGTTCGGCACGATCTCCCCCTGTAACGACAGCCATATTATCTCTTTGACGAAAGTATCCTAATGCGGAATTGACATTCATCGCGCCAATGCTGAGACTTTCTACCATCCAATCTAAATGTTCCTCACAGCATAATACTTTGGCGTTTAGTCGAGTCGCTATTTCTCTGACGCTAATACTATTGAGAATTGGATCTTGGGGAATCATTGCCAAGACGGGAATACCTTGCTCTTCAAGATAGGGCTTGACAACTTCTGCAGTTGAATCGATTTCAGTTTGGGGAACATCATTAATAACAATACCCAACAGGCGATCGCCTAAAAACTTTTTAGCTGTCAATAAACTACCAACCATCTGTAGGGGATGATAACGAGCAACTAATAAAATTGAAGCATCAATTGATTCTGCTATTTCTGGCACTGATAAATTAAAAACACTACCTTCCCAAAGATTATTTGGGCCTTCAAACAAAACTAGATCCGCATCAATGCAATCGACATACTGTTCTAAAGCCTGAGAATAATCTTCTATATTGTCTCCCTGCAAACGTTGATTAATTGTCTGACGATTTAAAAATAAAAAAGGGGTTTTTACCCGCTCTGCTGGCACATTGGGTATAGCAGTCAGAAAGTCTACTTCTTTTACCTCTTTTTTTTCGCGATCGCTAAGGGTTTTGAAAGTGGAATCACGTTCGGTTTTTCCATAACCCGTTGCTAGGGGATGTCCGTAACCAATAGATATCTCTTTTTCTAAAGATAAATGGCTCAAACCTAAAATAGTTGCCGATTTGCCACTATAAGCTTCCGTTGAAGCTATCAGAAGATGTTTAGTAGATTTAGCCACGCCCGCGCTCCTTGTTGATTTTGATGTATGCTTTTTTTATTCATAACGCAACAGTTTTCTATAGAATGTTCTGGGAAAATCTGTTGTCTTAGAACGTTTAAAGTTCATGATGACATCAATTAGGTAATCAATAAACTCTGAGTTAGACAATGTTACTTCATAACTCAATTCTGCTTGTCCATCAAACTGTAAACGACAACGAGTTAATTCCGAAGGTAATTTGGATACATACCAGCTCGCAACGAAAGGAACACTTTCTCCTCCTTCTACTATTCGCTCCCCTTCTAAAGCTCCCAAACGGTATAAGGAAATGGCGTGGGGCAACCAACTATGTTTATTTTTTGAATAATAAGGCACATAAATAATTACATCTGCTCGGTTGGCAGGTTTTATTTGTTCGATGGTAGACATAAAATAAAATCTTTAAATCTTTAACTAATACGTTTTAAGTCTTCAAGACCTTCTACGTTATAACATCAGTTTTTTGAGACTACCTCTCATTTTCAGGGATTACTTTCTTTGCAGGTAAATCGAAAAATTAAGCAAAAAAAAATGCCCCTCAAAGCTTGAGGAGCATTTTTTATTTATTTACCTGACTA
>CAYXWE010000798.1:0-2382 GCA_964468145.1 uncultured Pleurocapsa sp. | reverse complement strand
GGTTCACCCAGCACCGGGTCATGAAAGAGGAACTTTGGTTAATGCACTGTTGGCTCACTGTTCTCATCTCGCTGGTATTGGTGGAGTACAACGTCCCGGTATCGTTCACCGCTTGGATAAAGATACCACAGGAGCAATCGCGATCGCGAAAACAGACCAAGCTCATCAACATCTACAAGCTCAACTTGCCGCTAAAACTGCCCGCAGACAATATCTTGGTATTGTTTATGGCGCTCCATCAACTACTAGTGGTACTATTAACCAACCAATTGGGCGTCATCCTGTAGAGCGCAAAAAAATGGCTGTGGTGTCAGTAGAAAAGGGAGGACGTAATGCGGTTACCCATTGGCAAGTTAAAGAAAGGCTTGGTAACTACACCTTAATGCATTTTCAATTAGAAACTGGTCGCACCCACCAAATTAGAGTTCACAGTGCCTATATCCGACACCCTATAGTTGGAGACCCCGTTTATAGTAGTGGTCGTTCCTTAGGTCTTAATTTACCAGGACAGGCACTCCCCGCTTGGCGACTTTCCTTACAGCATCCTTTATCTAACGAGTGGCTGGAGTTCACTGCTCCTCCACCTCCAGTTTTTACTACCCTTTTAGATGTCTTAAGGCGTCGTAATTTGAACTCTGGAGTTTAGACTAGAAAGATTTTGCTATTTTCATATTTGTTTCAATTAAATTGTAGTAAAGTTAAATTTTATGAAGTTATAAAGAACATGTATGTATATTGTCCAAGTTGCCTCTGAATGCGCTCCTGTAATTAAAGCTGGCGGTTTAGGAGATGTAGTTTACGGGCTAAGTCGAGAATTAGAAAATCGCGGTCATTGTGTCGAACTAATTCTGCCGATGTATGACTGTATGAGATACGACCATATCTGGGGCTTACACGATGCCTATCGGGATTTAGGAGTACCTTGGTGGGGTGGTGAAATAAAATGTGACGTTTTTTGTGGTTGGGTACACGGCAGACTTTGCTTTTTTATTCAACCAAAGAGCGACGATCGTTTCTTCGATCGCGGTTATGTCTATGGTGGTCATGACGATCCTATGCGTTTTGCTTTCTTTAGCAAAGCAGCAATGGAATTTTTGCTCAAGAGCAACAAACGTCCCGATATAATTCACTGTCACGACTGGCAAACAGGTTTGATTCCTGTAATGCTGTACGAAATGTATCAGTATTACGGTATGGAACGTCAAAGAGTCTGTTATAGCATTCACAATTTCAGACATCAGGGTAGTTGCGGTAATGAAATTCTGGTAGCTACAGGTTTAAATCGTCCTGAATATTACTTCCATTACGATCGCCTGCAGGATAACTTTAACCCCTTTGCCCTCAATTTAATGAAAGGCGGGATAGTATATTCCAATTTTGTCAATACAGTTTCTCCCCATCACGCTTGGGAAGCCCGCTTTACTGAGGTAGGATATGGCTTGGGTCATACCTTACAACTCCATCAAGAGAAATTTAGCGGTATTCTCAATGGTGTTGATTATAACTTGTGGAATCCCGAAACAGACGATCTGATTGCCAGTCAATATAGCATCGATGATATAAAAGGTAAGGCGGAAAACAAGCAAGCTTTAAGAAAGAGATTATTCTTAAAAGATTCTGATAAACCAATTATTGCTTTCATTGGCAGACTCGACGAACAAAAAGGCGTACATTTGGTGCATCATGCTATGTACTATGCCCTCAATCGTAACGCTCAATTTGTACTGTTAGGTTCTGCCACTTCTCCCGATATCAATAGCAAATTTTGGCATGAAAAACACTTCCTCAACGACAATCCCGACATACATTTAGAACTTGGCTTTGATGAAGAGTTAGCCCACCTAATTTATGCAGGGGCAGATATGGTAGTCGTACCCAGTAACTTTGAACCTTGCGGTTTGACTCAATTAATTAGTTTGAAATACGGCACAGTGCCAATTGTTAGAGGTGTTGGGGGCTTGCTCAGTACAGTATTCGATCGCGACTACGACCAAAACCACGCTCCAGAAAAACGCAACGGCTATGTCTTTTACCAGACAGATAACTATGCCCTCGAATCGGCAATGGAAAGAGCGATCGGTTTGTACTACGAATATCCTAAAGAGTTCGAGCAGCTAGTGCAACAGGGTATGGAATGCGATTATTCTTGGCGTAGTGCGGGAGCGCAATATATTAATGCCTACGATCGTATTCGATTTAAGTAAATGAGCTTTGCTCGTAGCTTTTAGCTTTTAGCTTTTAAGAGTCAATGAAATAATTAACAAGAAAGGATGGAATATACTCCATCCTTTCTTGTTAATTATTTATAGTGCTTGTCTAATGATTGGAATGGCTTTAAAGCACACCTGGATATTTTAGACCGTGCAGCAGAATTGGTTGAAT
>CAYXWE010000797.1:0-2384 GCA_964468145.1 uncultured Pleurocapsa sp. | reverse complement strand
AACTGGGTATCGATCCTACAGGTACGGATATTCATCTCGGTCATAGTATTCCTTTTCGTAAATTAAGAGCTTTTCAAGATGCGGGACATACCGCCGTGGTAATTATTGGCGATTTCACCGCTCAAATTGGCGACCCTACAGGAAAGTCCGATGTGCGTCGTCAGTTAACCTCCGAGGAGGTAAAAGCTAACGCTCAAAGTTACTTGGATCAACTACGTCCCATTCTTGATTTTGATACTCCCGATCGTTTGGAGATTCGTTACAACTCAGAATGGTTGAGTAAGCTAGATTTGGCACAGATTCAGGGGCTGTTGGCGACGATGACAGTGGGACAGATGCTGGCTAAAGAGGGTTTCGCCGAGCGTTACAAACAAGAAAAACCAATTTTCCTCCACGAGTTTTTGTACCCTTTAATGCAGGGTTATGATTCGGTAGCGATTGAATCTGATGTGGAATTGGGCGGTACAGATCAAAAATTTAATATTGCCGTCGGTAGAGATTTGCAGCGACACTTTAATAAGAGTACTCAGTTTGGTTTGCTACTACCAATTTTGTTGGGGACAGACGGCGTACAAAAGATGTCGAAATCTTTGGGTAACTACGTTGGGTTGAGTGAAGATGCTTTATCGATGTACTCGAAGCTAGAAAAGACTCCTGATAGTTTGCTTAAGGATTATTTTGAACTCTTAACTAATGTTGACTTGGCAAAAATACCCGAAAATCCTAGAGAAGCCCAAAAACAATTAGCCATAGAAGTTACTTCTCAGTTTCATGGGTTAGATGCCGCACTCCAGGCTCAACAAACTGCCGAACAAATTGTCTTGCAGGGAAATACTGCAGGGGGCGATATTGCCGAATATTCTTTGTCTCAGGTAGAATTTCCCGCCAAACTGTTTTATATTTTGGGTGCGAGTGGCTTGTGTAAAAGTAGTGGCGAAGGTAGAAGACAAATCCAAGGCGGTGCTGTGCGTTTAGAAGGCGATCGCCTGAATGATGTTAACCTGAGCTTCGATCGCCCTGATGATTTGGCAGGAAAAGTGTTACAAGTGGGCAAGAAGAAGTTTATTCGTTTAGTTGCTTGAACAAGAACAGATTGAGTAGGGGCAAACAATTGCTTGTCCTTACAGTAGCTAGGAAAATATGGCGATCGCCTGTATGGGGTATTTTAATCACAATTTTATTGTTAATTGCTCCTGGGCGATCGCTCTTGAGTCAAACTGAGGAAAAATTTATTGAAGACACTAGTTGTCCTGAAGATCTCCAGCAGTTAACCGCCTCGTTATTAAAAGATCTACCAAGCTATAGTAATCGAGTAATTCAAAGGACTCAAAGAGCGAATCGCCAAGCAGGAATTAGAAATTTTATTGTTACTGCTAGCGCAGCAGAATATGAACCTTTAGATTTGCCTCGGATTAAATATAGTCAAACTGATAATTCCGATACGGAACAAGTGTTTTTTACTGTCTTAGAAAGACAATATCATCAAGCTAGTGTTACCACTATTCAAACTTATCATTGGCTATTTTTGACTAAAACCAGTAACGGTTGGCATACTGTGATGATGTTTTCGCGATTTGGCAATTCTCAAGCTAACCAACCCCCTGCACCCCCAAGAGAAACAACTAATGGCATCATTGGACAGGGGGTTCAACTCTGGTTGAGAGACTGTCGCGCGAGCAGCCTATCTTTTAAGAATTAAATGAAACGGATTTAGTATAACTTATCGTTTCTTACTATAGTTTGACGTTAGTATTTACATTAACTGCGAACTATATTTAATTAATTTTGAGAACTACCTATGCCCCGCACCCAGAGAAACGATAACTTTGTCGATAAAACTTTTACCGTAATGGCAGATATTATTTTAAAGGCTCTGCCTACCAACAAAAAAGCAAAAGAAGCATTTGCCTATTATCGCGATGGAATGTCCGCTCAAGGTGATGGAGAATATGCAGAAGCTCTAGAAAACTACGAAGAAGCATTAACCTTAGAAGAAGATCCTAACGATCGCAGCTACATTCTCTACAACATGGGGCTAATCTACGCCAGTAACGGCGACATTGACAAGGCGATCGAGCTATATACAGAATCAATCGATCTCAATCCTAGAATGCCCCAAGCCCTTAATAATATTGCCGTTATCTATCACTATGAGGGAGAAAAAGCTAAAGAGGCTGGCAAGCTAGAGCAAGCAGAGTCTTATTATGATAAGGCTGCTGAATATTGGAAACAGGCGATTAGAATTGCACCCAATAATTATATGGAAGCTCAAAATTGGCTCAAGATTACAGGAAGATCGGAAATGGATGTATTTTTCTAGGGCGTGTCATCAATTAGAGGAATAGATGATTTTTCAAGCTATTTTAGGAAGATACGAGGAGAAA
>CAYXWE010000796.1:0-2385 GCA_964468145.1 uncultured Pleurocapsa sp. | reverse complement strand
GATTGTCTCCTACTAGTATGTGTATCATTGCTTTTCCTCAATAATGACTTTAATAGGCTGTTGCTGTTTCAGCGAATGGCTAATGATGCGAGAGAGGTGAGTAGTATGGTTTTGAAACTTAACTACGTATTTTGGTTCTACGGCTAATACGGCAAAGTTCAATTCTCTGTCAAACCCAATTAAGTTAGCATGAGACAGCATTTTTTGATTTGATGACTTGGTACTGTTGACAATTCTTGCCCACAATTCACTCAGGCTAACTGTAGATTTAGCAGTTTTGGCTTGAGACTGACGTTTGGCATGACTATCTTTGGTTTCTTTGATGCAGGTGGCATCAATCATATTTAACAGGCAGGTTTCCAGCCAGACTGCATTGTTAATACTGAATCGAAGCTGTTGCTCTCTTTTTTGAAGCTGTTCGAGATTGCGCTCGATGCTATGCCGATCTATTTTGTTAGCTAACTGACGGAGCTTATGGTATTCGAGATTGCTTGAGAGTAACGATTTACAGTCTTCTGAAGTTGCCTTAAGCAACAGTAGATCTCGATGAGCGTTGAGTAAATCTTTAAAAATTGATTCGGGCGATTTTCCCGTTTGAATCAAATTTCTAGCTACTACAAGTACATTAAGGACATCTTCTTTGACAAGGTTGACCATCAATTTCCATAGTTCTTGAGGACTGATTCCGCCAACAGCGTCAACTACGACATCTAGAGTAATTTGTTGCTGTAGTACCTGTAATTGAGATAATAGCTGTAGAGAATCTCTAAGACTACCCAAACTAGATTTAGCAATAGCCTCTATTGCTTCAGGATTAATATCGATTTTTTCGGTTGTGGCTATGCGATCGAGATGTTCTACTACTGCGGTTTGAGATAAAGACTTAAAATTAAATAGTTGACAGCGAGAGGCGATTGTTGGCAGAACCTTGTGTAGTTCGGTAGTACATAAAATAAAGACGGTTCTGGCTGGTGGTTCTTCGATCAGCTTGAGTAGAGCATTTTGGGCAGCAGAAGTTAAGCAATGGCATTCGTCGATGAGAAACATTTTATAGCGAACTTGAGAAGGAGCGAGATGGCTTAATTCGACGAGTTCTCTAGCGTGGTCTACCCCATTATGGGATGCAGCATCAATTTCAGTTACATCAATCGAGTTGCTGCGTTCGATGCTCTTACAAGAACTACATTCACCACAGGGTTTAATTGTAGGTTGTTCTACCGATAGACAGTTGAGAGATTTTGCCAAGATGCGGGCGGTGGAGGTTTTACCCGTTCCTCTAGATCCTGCAAATAAGTAAGCAGGAGCAATTTTGTTTGCTGTCAGAGCATTTTTGAGAGTTGTAGTGATAAACTGCTGTCCGATTAGGTCTTCAATCTGTTGCGGTCTGTATTTGAGAGGTAAAGATTTCATTTCTAACTTGAAGTGAAGCTAAATTTCTGAAACATACCCGTTAGGGATATTGCCTTTTTGATTCAGTAACTTAATCTATAATTTGTATAAAGTTTGATAATGTTCCTTATACGCCATTACTACCTATAAAGCTTCTCCAACCTTACTTGTGCAGCATCAACTATATTTTGTTAATATGCGTTTCTGCCCCGATTTACAGAGAATTCTCTACACTGCATTGAGTAGAGCAAGAATACAAGCTTTTATTCCTTAGTAAATTAACTTGTAGTATGAATTGATGCGATCGCTAATTTGAATAAGTTACTAAATCATAGAAGCTAGTTTTGTAAAGGCTTTAAACTAGATAACAGAAGCATTTGAATAAAATCACGATTGTCGTTTAAGCGATCGCCATAATAATCAGAAGAAATTGTAGAATTATTCCACCAATAACGGTGCGATGATATGTTCTACTTGAACGGGGACAGTCGATGACTCATACGTGCCATATCCTTCAATTAGACAGGGACTTTGTTTGTCTAGTATTTTTAGGCAAACATCATCAGATTCAATGGTGCTGACAACATCAATCAAATTTTTGATATTAAAGCGAATTTCTGTTGCCTCTCCTGACATGACAATAGGCAGATTTTCGTAACCTTTACCGATGTTACTGCGCTGTACTTGAAGAATAGCGAGGTCGCTCCTCAGTGAGATATGTAATATTTTATTCTTGGTTTCGCTGAGTACTGCTAATCTTTGCAGGCTTTGAAGGAGAGAAAGCCGATTAAATACGGCTACCTTGTCATTTTTTTCCACTAAGTTCTGTAGTGCGGAAAGGTCGGGATAATCACCCTGCATTACTCTAGCAATCAGGCGTTTATCGTCCCAAGCAAACATTACCGCAGCACTTTTCTCTGGAGATTTTTCCGAAGATTCTAGTTCATCGTAGTAAATTCTAATCTGTTGGTCAGATGAAGTAGCTGCTAAACTGTT
>CAYXWE010000795.1:0-2393 GCA_964468145.1 uncultured Pleurocapsa sp. | reverse complement strand
CTAACCCCGCAACAGCTTCGGGATAGGTTAAGGTAAAGTCGATCGCTGCTGCGCCTCCCATAGATGCACCAGCTAAAATTACAGGTTGGGCGATGGTAGTTTTCCAAAAATGGTACAGATGAGTTTTGATATTTTCAGGATTGAGGGGTATTTCTAAACTACGCTGAGAAAAACCAAATCCTAGCAAATCTACAGCCCAAGTAGCCTGTTTTTGAGCCAACAGAGGGATTAAACGCCGAAACTCTAACAAAGAGCTATCAAAACCGTGGACGAATAGAATTGGCGTTCCTCCGAATCCTTGATGTATATAGGTAGTGGCGATCTCGTCTTCACTTAAAGGAGTGGGAATGGATGCTAATTTGATATCTTGCGCTAGGGCGATGGATGTAGATTCAGTAAGAGTAGTAGCTTCAGGGGGGATATAACTAGGAAACATGAATAATATTTTAAATAAGCCATTAAACAAACTTATCGCAAAATGACATTTGAATATATACGGCGAGTATATTTAGGAGATACCGATGCAGCAGGAGTTGTTTATTTTGCCAAGGGTATAGAAATCTGCCACGAAGCTTATGAAGAGTCTTTGGCAAATGCAGGAATTAGCCTCCAACAAATGCTAAAAGAGAAAACAATTGCTTTACCTATTGTTCGTGCAGAGATAAATTTTTTGCGTCCTTTGTTTTGTGGCGATCGCATTTCAATTACCTTAAATGGCGATCGCCTTGGGGATAATGAGTTTGCTGTAAATTATCAAATATCAACTGTTGACAATCTAGATAAGGTTTATATTCAAGCCCAAACTCGTCACGTTGGCATTGACCCCCAAAAAAGAATTAGACTCGATTTACCATCGTCAATTCTTCAATGGTTACAATCTATAAGTAGTCAGTAATTAGCAACTAACATCCATCAAAGCTTGTTTGCTTTGTGTTTATAAAGCTCATACAGAAGTACGCTTCCTGCAACTCCCAAATTAAGAGAATCTGCTTTACCCGTCATCGGAATACGAACTAGGTTGTGACACAAATCCATTTGATTTGGAGTTAATCCTTTCCTTTCCTCTCCCAAAAACAAAATAGTCGAGGGCGGATACTTAAACCGATGAAAATCAACTTTACCATCGGGGGATGCACCTATTGCTCGACAACTATGATGGCGCAGCCAACGTTGAAGAGGGTTATAGTCAGTGCGAATTATTTTTTGATAAAATAACGTCCCCATAGTAGCTCGAATTACTTGAGAACTATAAGGATCGATGCTATTACCCAACAAGATGATTCCCGCACCGCCAATGGCTTCAGAAGTACGAATCAAAGTTCCTAGGTTTCCTGGCGATCGCACTTTTTCGAGCGCAATCCAGCACAATTCGCTTTTGGGAGCTATGCGATCGAGTTTTGTCCAATTCTGACGGACTATAGCTGCAATTCCCGAAGCTTTTTGACTATGAGAAATACTTCTAAATTCTTCAGGAGTAAGTTTTATTGTGGTTGTACCCCCGCGCCTCAATTTTCTAACTAACTGACGCGCGGGAGGTACGATTAAGAGTTTTTCGCTGTATAAAATCTTAACGATTTCATACTCGCTGGCTGCTGTTTGCATTAAGTTGCGTATTCCTTCAATGTAAAACAGCTTACGTCGATCCCGAAAGTTACGACTAGATTGGAGTTTGGCGACTTCGGTTAATACTTCCGACTTTAACCGAGATAAATGGAGGCTATTATCATTGGTCATCCCCCCTGAGAGTTAATCCACTCTCTGCGAACTGTATCAAAGACATAAATTAAGCGGATCGATACCGCAGCATATTTTTGGTGATGGAGCTTATCCAGATACAAATTTTAGCACAGTAGAGCGATTGACTGGCAATATTCTAATTGACACGCCCTAATCTTGATTCCAGTTAGGAATTTCTTTCTGACGCGATCGCGCTACTACTAAAGCATCATTTTTGACATCTTGAGTTACCACCGATCCTGCAGCTACGGTAACGTTTTCTCCCAAGGTAACGGGAGCTACCAACACGCTATTAGCACCTGTTTTACTACCTTGTTTAATGGTTGTGTGGTGTTTATTTTTGCCGTCGTAATTAGCAGTAATTGTTCCCGCCCCTACATTTACTCCTGTTTCTAGGGTGGCATCTCCGATATAAGATAAGTGAGCTACCTTTGTATTGTCGTCAACAATCGCTTTTTTCATTTCTACAAAATTACCCACACGACAACCTTTGCCCAATTTAACGTTATCTCGCAAATGTGCATAAGGGCCAACGGTGGTGTTGGCAGAGACAACTGCATTTTTAATTACAGAATAAACAACAGTTACATTACTACCAATAGTGCTATCTTCAATTAGACTACCAGGGCCAATACGACTACCTGTAGCAATAGTAG
>CAYXWE010000794.1:0-2396 GCA_964468145.1 uncultured Pleurocapsa sp. | reverse complement strand
GATACCCCTCTAACATCACGATAGAGTTCGGTATGTAGGGTAGAAAGACTCCGCCAGATAGGTTGAGAACGATTTTGTAAGTAATCATCAACTGCATTAGCATTCCACCAAGATGCAGCATAAGCCAATCTTTGACCTGAAGCGGTACGCAACCACACTTGTCTTCTCAATCTAGGTTCAGAAATAGCTGCAATTTCTGCGGGTGCGCCATCGTCTCCTTTACCAATTAAAGACATATCAATTACGTCTACTTCAGTTTGTTCTCCCGTCAGCAACTGTAAAAGATGAGTCGGAGAACCATCGCCCAATAATAGTATCTGCCAAGTCGGTGCTAGTTGAGAGTGAGGAAGTCCTTGTTGTACAGCTTCTTGACCCCCTTGCCAAATTGGTTGCAGAGAATGCCAATTACTAGAATTAGTGTGAATATCAAAGGGTTGGGTTGCAGTCACTTTTATTTACAAAACTTTATTCTTGTTAATAAAGATAGTAACGTTTTTTCTTGATAATTTCTCGTTCTGAAGATAAATGATTTATTTTTGGGTTTTATAAGGACGGACGATGAAATTCAAATCGATTAGAAAATACTGGCAAAGCGATCGCCTGAGTTGCCGTGTTTTGATTATTATTTCCCTGTTGATAATTGTCCCATTAGGATTGTTCTCTAAAGCCTATACAGGCATAGCTCAAGGCTGGGTACAAGATTATTCAGGAGATATTTTATATGAAATCTTGTGGTGTCTGGTTATCTTCTGGTTTGCTTTGCCGATTAGAGAATGTACAAATCTTAAAACCATTACAATTAAAATTGCTGGCTGGGTATTTATTGTTACCTGCGCGATCGAAGTTAGCCAGCTATGGTTCTATCTAGTACCCAAAGTAGTGCGATCGCATATAATTTGGCGATTACTATTGGGTGCGGGTTTTGATTGGTGGGATTTTGTTCATTATGCTCTTGGTTCACTAATTGGTTGGTATTGGATCTGGCAAATTGGCAAAATTAATTGCAGCAGGCTTTCATAATTAACTAAACACTACAGTTTTATTGTTATAAACTAGCACTTTATGCTGTAGATGCAGTCTGACGGCACGAGATAATACTAAACGTTCGAGATCTCTGCCCTTGCGAATCAAATCCGCGATCGCATCCTGATGATTGACGCGAGCCACTTCTTGTTCGATGATTGGCCCTTCATCGAGATCTTCTGTAACATAGTGAGCAGTAGCACCAATAATTTTAACCCCTCTAGCATGGGCGCGATGATAAGGCTTTGCCCCAGGAAAAGCTGGTAAAAAAGAATGATGAATATTAATTATGTTAGGAAACTCATCAACTAGTTTAGGACTAAGAATCTGCATATATTTAGCCAAAATAACCAAATCTATTTGGTACTGATGCAATAACTCTAACTGCTTGGCTTCTTGTTCGGCTTTATTTTCTTTAGTTATAGGCAAATGGTAAAAATCAATACCGAATTGTCTGGCGATCGCTTCTAAGTTAGGATGATTGCTAATAATTACCGAAATGATTCCTGGCAATTCTTTAACTTGATTGCGCCAGAGTAGATCCAATAGGCAGTGTTCCTGTTTTGTAACCCAAATTGCAATTTTCGGTAGAGTATCAGAAAAATGTAGTTGCCAAGTTGCTTGGAGAGGTTTGGCGATCGCGCTAAAAGCAGTATTAATCGCTTCGCGGGGTAAATTAAATCCTTCAAGTTGCCATTCAATACGGATCGAGAATAAACTTGTAGCGAAATCTGTATGCTGTTCGGCATGAATGACGTTACCACCATTGGCGTAGATAAAATTGGCGATTTTGGCTACTAATCCAGGGCTATCAGGACAAGAAATTAATAAGGTTGCTGTAGGTTGAGTCATCAGTATTTACAGGAGGAATATTTTTTAAAGTTAGCGATCGCCTGAAAGTCATCGACGATCGCTATTCAAGCTATGGGTAGAATAATAGATCTAAGATATTTGTAAAACTTTCTCGCTAAATTTAATTCGATCTACTAATTTTGGGCAGACTAAATTTATGTTGTCAACTATATATTCCAATAAATATATTTAACTCAGTATGTTTCTTGCCAAATATCCAATGTCAATACAAATATTGATATATATAAATTCAAATTTCAATATTTTTAGTAAATTGGCTGCCAAATTTTAGTAGCTAATCATTTATTTAATTTTATTGACCTTGTCCTCATTGTCAGGTTGAGCAATCAAGCAGTATTCGGTCACTTGCAGCCCTCCTTTGCAAAGCAGGGTACGAGCGATCGCACGAACGCGATCAGAGCCATTAAATTATTAACTATGATGAACAGTCAAGACAAACCTTTGGAATCTAATGACAATTCCTCCGAATCATTAGAAACTTTCGATCCTATAAGTCAAGA
>CAYXWE010000793.1:0-2402 GCA_964468145.1 uncultured Pleurocapsa sp. | reverse complement strand
ATGTCAACCTGCAGTAATACAAAGAAGCTGTCAACTACAGGCAGAGGGCTGTGATTGCCGCCGGAGAGGTAGGGGGTAAATTAGGGGAAGCTAACGCTGCGGTTAATTTGGGCTATGCCAAGGTATTTGCCGCTAGAGAAATAGAATCTATCGATCCAGACAGCTACAGCGAAGCAATACGCTACCTGGAACAAGGAGTTGCCCTAGCGGAGAAACAAAAAGACTTCCAAAGCCAATCTTTTGGTTACAGTAGTTTGGGTATTGCTTATGTAACTTTAGAACAGCCAACTACGGCGATCGCAGCTTTAACCAAAGGAGCAGAACTAGCTCAATATTCCCGCGATGTCTATCTCCAAGGTTTGAGTTTTTCTTACATAGCAGAAGCTTACTACAGTATCGAAGATCGTCCCTCTGCCATTGCCTACGGTAGCTTGGGAATGTATCTTTTAAATCAAATCAATTCTATTGAATGGCGACAAGTAGCGGGCTTACTCTCTATTTTGCAAGGACAAGTAGGAACAGAAGAATTTCAACGTATGCTTTCCCAAAAGCGGTCGCAAATCATTGGTTTGATTGGTGTTGATGGTTACGATTATCTCCCCAAGTTACTAGCGGAATATCAGCAAAATTAGCGTTCGGGGTAAGCTTACGGCTGACAAGCTAGCAAATCTTTAAACTCGCAATCTAGTATTTCGATCCAGAGTCTGGCACCGCATTTCAAGGGATTATCTGGATCGTAGATAATTCTGCAAGGGGTAGGAATTTCTAGTTCGTGTAGATAGATTCTTTCTTTTGTTTCTTTTCGAGCTAACAAAATTGGCGGTTCGCGATCGCACTTACTGTGTTTATTGTTACTTCTGATTTTGTGACTGTTAATGTTTGCCGTTATGGTTGAGATTTTTCTGAAAATCTTCCAAGTCCCCCTTCGCCCTCGTTTGCTCTTAATAATTACGGGCATTCCTTTATAGAGTGGTATCAGCCAATACTTTCCTGTTTTATAAGCCCCTTTAACTCGTTTTGCTTGTAATAACTGTCTTAGACGACTACTAGATATTTCTAAAAGTTTTGCTGCTTCAGTAGTATTGACGTACATTGAAATAGATATATTGAGTTTAACAGGTTTTTTTGTACCACAATCATTCTAATTGATTTGCTTGCGATCTAAACCTATTATTTTGAGGGGACAAAAATAAGGAACAATTTCTTTTAGTCGAAGATAATAAATGGATTCATTTCAGCGGGAGTCATCCAATCAATATGATATTCGTTTTGCAATCTTTGTTTAGTTAGATACCAAATTCGACGATACATTCCTCGTCTGCTAGACAGATCCGATCGCTCTGCTTCTGCTTCTCGTGTAACTTGCGTTGTTACTAATTGAAAAATAGCTAAAAATTGCGGATCTTTTTCTTTTGGATCTCTCAAAAGTCCTTTTCCTTCTTGCTCTCTAATTTCAATAGCTTGAAAAACTAGGTTTAATTTTTCGGGAGGTAAGCTTTGTAAGTATCTTTTAATGCCCATAATCGAGTAACCAGTAATCTTCCGATAACGCATTATTTGAGATGCTGTAATCCCATTCATTGGCTCAAAAAAATTTAATTAATGTGAGTTTGCGTTTTTGCGGAAGCAGTCAAAGCAAAGCGATCGATGTCAATAAAAGATTTTTTATTACTATGACAATAAGCGATCGATGCCCACCACAATCGATTTGGCAAAAAATCAACGATCGGTAACTAATTTGGGAAAAGCTTTGCGCCAATCATTACTCACTATTAGATTGAAGAATAATCGAACAATTTATAGGCAAGTAGATTAAGTTATATCTAACGGGCGCGATCGCGCCCGATTGTTAGAAAATAAGCCATAAATGTCTTAAGAACTAGGAACTAGGAACTAGGAACTAATAACTATTGAGAAAAGGCACAAAGCGTTAAGTTTTCACAAACGACTAACAACTAACTAAACATGACTTTCCACTTCACGATTTGTGATTGCCTCATGTACAACGTTATTTTTTTTTAAAGCCGCACCCACGAAGCCCAAAAATAGGGGATGGGGGTTATTAGGACGAGAGCGGAATTCGGGATGAAATTGACTGGCAATGAAAAAAGGATGGCTGGGCATTTCCAAAATCTCTACCAAACGTCCGTCGGGAGATGTGCCGCTAATTTCATAACCAGTTTCTAGGAGCAAACTACGGTAAGCATTATTAAACTCGTAACGGTGACGATGACGCTCGTAAATCACCTCATCTTGATATAAAGAATGAGCTAAACTGTCGGGCTTGAGACGACAAGGATAAATACCCAAGCGCATAGTACCTCCAAGATCGATGACATCTTGTTGTTCGGGCAGAATATTAATAATGGGGTTGGGGCTTTCAGGATCGAATTCCGAGCTAT
>CAYXWE010000792.1:0-2409 GCA_964468145.1 uncultured Pleurocapsa sp. | reverse complement strand
GATCGCATGAAAACACCTATCTACCGTACCGACAAAATTCAATTACCACGAATAATATAGGTTTGACATAGATGTGTCAGGCAGCCAGATCGATCGCTTACTTTTTAGTTACTCGTTACTACTTCGACTTCCTCTTCTTCTTGGAAAGCGAAACGTAACAACGGTGGAGCAATAAAGGTAGTCAGAATTACCATAATAATGATGGCTGCTTGTAAAGGCTTATCCAAAACGCCACTAGCTGCACCAATACCAGCAAAAACCAAGCCAACTTCTCCACGAGGAATCATGCCAATTCCGATCGCCAGACGGTTGATTTTTTCTTTGCCCAATACTGCCCAACCAGTAATTATTTTACCGATAATTGCTACTACAATTAAGAAAGCTGCAATCACTAATCCTTGACGATTGTCCGCACTACTGGGATTTAATACGCTGAGATCGACTCTCGCTCCTACAGAGACAAAGAAAATGGGAACTAAAATATCGGCGATCGGCATAATTTGTCGATCTAACTCTTTGCGCTTATCTGTTTCATCTAAAACTAAGCCCGCAGCAAAAGCACCAAGGATTGCTTCTAAATGAATCACGTTTGCTAAAAATGCCATCGCAAAAGCAAAAGTCAGGGCGGGAATAACTAAATTACCTCTAGTCTGCAACTTGTCGGCGATCGCCACAAAGCTTTTATTAAAGAATTTGCCTAAAAAGATCGAACCCAACAAGAAAGCAGTCGCACTAACAATTAAGTAAATTAAATTAGTAACATCAACTTCCCCAGTCTTAGCCAAGCTTGCTACTACTGCTAAAACAATGATACCGAGAACATCATCAATTACCGCAGCCCCAACAATGATTTGACCTTCTGTAGACTTAAGCTGTCCTAATTCTGATAATACTTTAGAAGTGATACCAATACTGGTAGCAGTTAGGGCTGCACCTGCAAATACCGCAGGAATAGTTGGCATCCCAAAAATTAACATCAATCCTGCCGTACCAGCTACAAAAGGAGCAACTACCCCCACTACTGCAACAATAGCTGCTTTTGCACCAACTTTTTGTAACTCTCTCAAATCTGATTCTAAACCAATTTCAAACAGCAGAATAATTACCCCCAATTCCGCTAAAACAGAGACAACTTCGCTAAAAGAGGTAAATACTTCACTGCTATCGGCTGGATTCAAACCTGCGATTTGTTGCAAAATGGTTACGACTACTGAATCGCTAGCAATTGCCCCAGTTTCGGGAAATACTAATAGGTGCAAAGCAGAAACCCCTACCACTACTCCGCCAACCAATTCTCCTAATACTGGAGGCAAATTGACTAATTGAGAAAGTTCCCCTCCGAGTTTACTGGCTAGATAGATAAAGACCAAACTTACTAAAACTCCTGCCAATACTAGCGGTGCAGCTTCGGCTGTATTTGGTTCGGTAGCCAATAGGGGATGGGAAACAATATCGGGGAATAATCCCGTTGAAAATATTGATGTTAATTGGGTCATGTTTATATTTAGTTTTAAAAAAATTAAATTTTCAACTTTATCCCTAGTCATCAGTTATTTATTGTTTATTCCTTGTTCTAAATAACCAATGACCAAAAACCAGAGATTAAATTTAAGCCAGTGCTTGGGAATCGATTGTATCCACACCGCCGAGATCGACTAAGCCGTTGCTGCCCTCAACAGAATCAACCGCTTTTCTCAAAGCTGTGGTGCGATCTATAATAATATTCTCTTGAGGAATTCGTGACATCACGCCCATTTTTCTGAGGCGTTTTTCTGCCTGTCCGCTAACTCCGACAATAAATACTTGACGACCTTTTTCTACTGCTTCTTCAATTGCATTTTCTAAAGCCAAGGAAGAAGTTACTCCCAAAATTGGTACTTCAGATAAATCTAAAACGAGAGCTTTATAATCGTTAATTAAATTGTGTTCGCGAGAAATAGCTTTTGCTACGCCAAAGATCATTGGTCCGCTTAGATAAAACAGAAGTACGTTACCGTTAGCTCTTTCTAGAAGTTGTTTTTCTTCCTTATTAAGCTCGATTTCTTCATCATCGTAAGTAACTGCTTTAACCTGATCCGCACGATGGTTGGATAGACGCTCGATAGTAAGAACGTTAGCAACAAATACCCCGACACCTACCGCGACAATCAAATCGACAAAAACAGTCAGTCCAATTACCCCGTACATAATAAAGGCTGCTTTCGGCGAGATTTTGTGAGCGCGTTTGAGGAAACCCCAATCAACAATATCAAAACCTACTTTGAAAGCAATCCCTGCAAGTACTGCACTGGGAATTACTGATAAGTATTGGCTCAAGCCCAAAACCACTACCAACAAAATCAAAGCACGACTCAAACCAGATACCGCAGTTCGACCGCCCGCTTGGATATTAACTACCGTTCCCATAGT
>CAYXWE010000791.1:0-2412 GCA_964468145.1 uncultured Pleurocapsa sp. | reverse complement strand
ACAAATGCCACTATTATCAAACGGGCGATCGCTCTATTGGATTCTACTTTACTATCAAAAGTCCCCCAGGTTAAGTTGATTCTAGTAGTACACGATGAAATTGTCTTGGAAGTACCTCGTGACGAAGCCGATAGAGTAGCGAGGTGCTTGTCCGATTGTGCTGTAAAAGCTGCAAAACCTATACTCGCTCCAATTCCTGTTGAAGTTGAAGTCAAGGTTTTAGATAATTGGGGAGATTGATTATTCCAATAGATTTGACTATTTGTTAAATTCTGCTTCTAAAAGACGAGCAATCGCTCCATCTAAAGTTGCTGTCCCAACAAGTTGGGCATACTTATTTAATTTCTCCCAAGTCTCCTGAGATAATCGCACGTTGTATTCAATTCCAATTCCTTGTGTATATGCTAATCCCTCTGGCGGAAGTTCTTTAATTGACGAGTCTAGTTCCAGCTCTAAATATTCTTGAGATATTAGCTCAGTTTTACCGTTATTTAATTCCACGATCGCACTGCTCCGATTGGGTATCTGTTTTATTATCCCAAATCGTCTAGCAAATAGGGGATGATCGGCTTTTACCCTAATCTGTTGACCTATCCGCAACTGACATTTATCCTTTAAATTTGGTTTTCCTTGGATTTGGGAGACAAGTTCCGACACAATTTTACCCGATGGTACTCTTCCCCCATTTAACTCAATCGCTTGCTGCCAAACCTCTCTCTGCTTTTCTGGCTCTAGTTTAGATAAGGGTCTACATTGACGCTCGTTTGTAGGAAGTATGCCTCCCAATCGATCTAATTCTGAATTATTTTGTCTCCCATTGGGAGACATTTGGACGAGATTATCAATCACAATTGCTGCATCAATCAAACGATATGGATGGGAACGAGTAAATCCAAACCTATCTTGACAGTATTCTTTAAAAGTCCTGTGAGTAGAACGATACAAACGACGATCTCTTAATTCTTTTAGTGCAATTCCCGCTTGATAAAATGCTCGTTCTACTTGCCTCTCTAGCCTCAATCGGTCTCGTTCTTCTTCAAAACTTAATTCTTCCTCACTAACTATTTCAATGTGAGTTTTTCCTGATTCTTTTGAGTCAACCATCTTCTTACGCATAAATAGCGATCTCTCATCCTGGTTGATAGCCAAAAATGCGATCGCTCAGTTCTCTATTCTCATTATATACATACATAATGAGAGGCTAAAGCTGACTTTCAGTTTTTGATAGATAATATTAGATGTGATAGCAAGGCAGTTTGTAATCCAAAAATGACAGATAACAACTATTCTCATGGTAAGCACCCTAATAGTTTGGCGAACCTAAACTACCGTGGCGGAAGACCAAAAAAATTTGATTCGTCTAAAAAAAGAAGAAGTGTATCTGTTACTGAAGAAGGATGGGAAGGATTACAGCCAGTTATTGAAGAGTTAGGCTGCAAAAGCGTTTCTGATTTTCTAGAAAAAGTTGGTAGAGGATTAGTTAGAATTGATGATTTAACTTAAATTTTGTGCGTCAATTATTTTACTAACTTCAATTCTCAAAGAAAAATCAAGCCATTATTTTGCACACATTCAGCAAAAAGAGGATATAGCTAGAATTTAAGTTATACCTCAATTTTAAAGTTAGGTTGTTTTGTGAGCCAGAAAAGTTTTATCAAGTTCTTGATTGTATTTACTGTTGCGAATGGCGTTATTAATTGTGTCCTCATTATCCTCCAGAAAGTTTAAATAATCCTGATGAAAATTGTGAGTAGAAGCTTCAGTAATTAACTGTTCTTTCCACAACCAAAATCTCTTATCGGCACACTGCAAAAATAATCTAAAGCCTCTCCATGCCATGACGCGATCGCTTTGATTGAGAAACTCTTTGAACCAATGCTTTGCCCAAGAATTTCGCTGCCAACGTTCAATTGAGATATCCACTAATCTTTTTCTCCAGGTATCGGGTTGATTTTTAGCCAAATTTTTTAGTTGTTTGATCGCCTTGTCGGTTTCCAAAAATGCGAACATAGTCACAGCTTGAGAAAAATCTCCAGGGGCAGATGATTGTAATTGCCGTTCGATGCGAGATAACAGCCAACTTTCTCCTTGTCCTAATTGAGCCACTATCGCAACTTCCATTAACTCAGTATCAGAGTGACAACTTTCCAATCGATGAAGCCATTCTTGCTTTAAATTTTTAGTGGGTGAAGCTTGGAAGAGAGCATAGTCAAGATAGCGAGTATTAGTTTGAGCGTCTTTCAGGATAATTTGGTTACTGCTCTGACTAAGATATCGATATAGCTCGATAGCTCGTGGATGCGATCGTTCTAGCAAGACATAGCACAGAGTTTCATAAAAAAGAGTACCGACGCGAATAACTTTCCTTACTGTTTCACTCTGTTCTCCTTGAATTGGTTCTAACCATTTATC
>CAYXWE010000790.1:0-2423 GCA_964468145.1 uncultured Pleurocapsa sp. | reverse complement strand
AGTGGTACGCTAACTATCTTTGATGCCGACGGTCTGATTATTCCCACCCACATAGATCGTTATGACACTATTACTTTACAGCCAGGAAGCGATATTGCTTATGCGAGGTTGATTGCTGCTACTCCTGGGGAAGTATTGAGGTTGTTGGGGGATTATTATGCGAGTGGGAGTTTAGTGGTTAGAATTGTAGAGCAAAATTAGTAAAAGTAATGAAGTTTAAAAACTGTTCCTGTTTAATCAAATAATTGAATGATGATTCTAATTAAGTTTGCTATACTTGAGCTTCACCAATTAAGTATCAATAAACAGGCTATTATTTAGAATTTGATGGCACGCCCAGAACATCTCACTATACTAAAAAAGGATATAGATATCTGGAATAATTGGAGAAACAAACATCCTGGCATAAAACCAGACCTCAGTTATGAGGACTTTCAAAGCACAAATTTCCAAGGTGCTAATTTTACGGAGTGTAATCTTAGAAACACTAATTTTGCAGGATGCGATTTTCAAGGTACTAATTTTACGAAAGCTGATTTAACTAATGCAATATTAGAAAAATCTATATCGGGATTACAAAATATCTGGAGAACTAGATTTCGTGCTTTTTTATTTGCTTTAGTAATAATTTCAGGATTTCTCTCAGCTTTTGCTGGTGCTATTACTGGAACTTACTTAACTATAGAAAATCCTATTCATTTATTAGGTTCTCTGACTATTCTAATTGCGTTTACGATTTTTTCTTGGATTAGTATTCGGAAAAATTTACAGTCAGCTTTGGCAATTATAGCTTTACCTGTAACAGTAATTTTGGTTTTATCGGGGATTTTCGCTTTAGTTTATGGTTCTGATTCGCCTACTCTAGCATTGACAGCAAGTGTAGCTATAACAATATCTATTTTGGGTATAGTAACCGTCATATCTGTATTATCTATATTGCTAGCGATCGCTGTTGAAAATCTTCGCGAGCCAAAATTTGTAATGTCGATTTTGGGATTAGGAATAGTTATCGCTGACGTTTTTTTTCCTGGTATAGCTGTTAAATTAACTGGCTCAATAAGTAATGCAGGCGGATATTTGGCTATAAGTAGTTCAGCTTTGGGAGCTATTCCCATTGTGTTACTTAGTACAAAGATTACTCATCAAATTATAAATAAAGATGACAAAGATACTTGGCTTAAGACAATTACCATCGCAATCTACACTAAATTTGGGACAAATTTTCAAAACGCTAACCTAACCAATGCAGATTTTACAGAAACTATTCTTGAAAGTGCTGATTTAAGAAATACCATTATTAATAAAACTAATTGGCACGGAGCAAAAAAAATCAACTTAGCAAGAGTTGATGGCACAATTTTACGCGATTCAACTGTTCGTAGATTAGTTACCGAGCCTGAAAAAGCCAACATAACTTATTTAGTTGATACTGACGCTCTTAAAGGTAAAAATCTTTCAGGAGGAAAACTCAGTCAAGCTAATCTCAGTCAATTAAATCTTCACGAAGCAGACTTCTACAAAGCAGACCTTAGTAACGCAGATTTACATCAAGCAAAGCTTTTTAGGACAAATTTTATTCGAGCAAATCTTGCTAATGCTTGTTTTACCGAAGCTCGATTAAATGGTGCAGATCTAATTTTTACAGATTTGCGCGGTGCAGACCTTCGGAAAGCAGATTTACAACGAGTTCAAGCACTATCAGCAAACTTTGAAGGTGCAAATTTTACTGGAGCTTGCATCAAAGATTGGAATATTAATTCAGAAACTAACTTAAAAAACGTAACTTGCGAATATATCTATTTAGAAGAAAATCAAAAAGAGCGTCGTCCTGCCAACGGAAATTTTGATTCTGGGGATTTTGAACGTTTAGTTCAAAAGACAATAAAAACAGTTGATTTAATTTTTAAGAATGGTATTGATTGGAAATCTTTTCTTAAATCTTTTCAAGAATTACAAAATATACAACAAATTAAAGGTAATGGTAATCAAATATCTATCCGAGCAATTGAAACTAGAGATGAAGTGGTGCAGAAAGTTGTCAAAAGTGAGCATCTCTGACAGAGCTCCTGGCTTGCACGCTTCCTGTGATGAGCAAGCAGCCATCATTGCAAAAATTCAACATGAAATTGCAGCATTTCTGGACCACACACTTTCTTTGAGGCATGCTGTCAATGAATGGAAATAGAGAATTGAATTGAAATGTGAAAGCTGAAAAAAGGCAAGCGTGAAATCAAAAAGCAGCAATGGATTACGATTCAAAAGTCACAGGGGACACATGTTCTCATTCAAGCATTCGATTATTTCATGCCTGTTTCTTGGTGCATTGTTTGCAGCACTCCTTGTTGTTGAACTCCATGGACATCCATGCTCGTGCGCACACTTCAAAACATGCAACCATCCTCCAGATGCTGCACAAATGCAAG
>CAYXWE010000789.1:0-2425 GCA_964468145.1 uncultured Pleurocapsa sp. | reverse complement strand
GTAAACTTTAGCTTTCAAATAAACTCTTGGCTAATGTTATCGTGATCGGAGCCCAGTGGGGTGACGAAGGAAAAGGAAAAATTACCGATCTACTCAGTCGCTCGGCGGATGTCGTGGTACGCTCCCAAGGTGGGGTAAATGCAGGACATACCGTTGTTGTAGCTGGACAGACTTTTAAATTGCACTTAATACCTTCTGGGATTTTATACCCCAGTACAGAATGTATTATCGGTTCTGGAACAGTAATCGATCCTCAAGTGCTAATCGAAGAAATCGAACAGCTTAAAGCTCTAGGAGTGACAGTAGATAACTTACATATATCTCAGACGGCTCACATTACCATGCCTTACCATCGCGAGATCGACAAGGCATCGGAAGAAAGTCGAGGAGAACGCAAAATCGGAACGACTGGTAGGGGAATTGGTCCTACCTATGCTGATAAATCAGAACGTACTGGAATTCGGGTTCTAGATTTGATGAATCCCGAACATTTACGGGAACAGCTTGGATGGACAATCGAATATAAAAACGTAATTTTAGAAAAACTATATAATTTACCGCCTTTAGATTCAGAGAAAATAATTGCAGAATATCTAAAATACGCAGAGTTTTTACGCCCCTTTGTCATAGATAGTTCTCTTCAAATATACGAATCAGTCAAAGAGAAAAAAAATATCTTATTTGAAGGAGCGCAAGGAACGTTACTAGATTTAGATCACGGAACGTATCCTTACGTCACTTCTTCAAATCCCATTGCTGGTGGAGCTTGCGTTGGCGCAGGAATCGGACCAACTACTATCGACCGCGTGATTGGTGTAGCAAAAGCCTATACTACCCGCGTTGGTGAAGGGCCATTTCCTACCGAACTAAACGACAATATCGGAGAGTTGTTAGGAGATTTGGGTGCTGAATTTGGCACAACTACAGGCCGTCGTCGTCGTTGTGGTTGGTTCGATGCGGTAATCGGTCGTTATGCAGTGCGGATTAACGGTTTGGATTGCTTGGCAATCACTAAGTTAGATGTACTCGACGAACTAGAAGAAATAAAAGTCTGTGTCGCTTACGAAATTGATGGCGAAATTTGCAATCATTTTCCTACCAATGCCAGTCAGTTTGCTAGCTGTAAACCAGTGTATAAAAGTCTCCCAGGTTGGCAAGAACCGACTACAGGCTGTCGTTCTTTATCCGACTTGCCCAAAAAAGCTCTAACCTATCTCAAGTATATGGCGGAGTTAATGAAAGTTCCCATCGCTATTGTATCCGTCGGCCCCGGACGAGATCAGACAATTATTGTTGAAGATCCAATTCACGGGCCAAAACGAGCCTTGCTCGATGCGGATGGAATTCCTGTGGACAAGTAAAATCCTTATCTCAAAGAATCGCCAAGCAAAGCATCAATCTCATTTGTTGAAATTTTAACCATATTTAGTCGCTACTAAGCCCATAGAAAATTATGAACATTACAGTTGAATGTAAAACTAGACCAGAAGGTAGTAAACCCAGAGCATTACGTCGTGAAGGATTAATTCCTGCTGCCCTATACGGTCACGATGGAGCTAATTCTTTATCTTTGACCATACCTGCCAAAGAAGCTCAAATGTTGTTGAGAAAAGCAGCAATCAACAATACTTTGATCGATTTGACGATTCCCGACAAATCTTGGAAAGGCAAGGCTTTGATTAGAGAAGTTCAAGCTCATCCCTGGAAAAGAACCCTAAATCATCTCAGCTTCTTTACTGTTTCTGCCAAGCAGAAAGTAGAAATTGTTGTTCCTGTTGTCTTGACGGGAAATGCTGCTGGTGCAAAAGAGGGTGGTATTGTCGAGCAAATTATGACTGAATTGAATATTTCTTGCTCCGCTGGAAATATTCCCGAATCAATTGAAATTGATGTAACTAATTTTGAAATTGGTACTATTCTTCATGTAGGAGAAATAATTTTACCTGAAGGTACTACGGTTCTTGACGATCTCGAACGTACCGCTATTTCAGTAGTCTTGCCTGCTAAACCCGTCACTGAGGAAGTAGAAGGACAGACGGAAACTGAAGTTATCGAACAGAAAGCGGATACGGCAATGGAAAAAGAATAGTCAATAAGAAATAAAAGATTAATCTGGGTTAGTTAATGTGTTCATTAGCATTTTGTGGCTACGCCCAGTCCGTCGCCAGAGCAAAAATTATCTGCTAATTGTTGAGCCAGAAATATTATATGTTTCTGGTTTTTTTTATTGGTCACCATCGCGAACTGATATTAAATCCCGTTTATAAAGGTTATTTAAAACTGCCCCCGTGTTTCCACCAAGTCTGGGGTTTCAGGCGATCGAGGTCTGCCACGTCCAGATTTGGCAACGATTTTGGTTTTTTAAATTTTAGGGGGTCCAAAAAAATAGGACAAAGTAGGACAGTCTTGGACAAATTGCCCCCAC
>CAYXWE010000788.1:0-2431 GCA_964468145.1 uncultured Pleurocapsa sp. | reverse complement strand
AGATGATAAACGGCAGCCCATTGAAGACAATGATATCCCCGATCTGCTGGAGAAATGGCACAACCGCGACCCCGAACAGGAATCAGATCGTAAGACTCAAGCGTTTTTTGTACCCAAAAAGGAGATTAAAGAAAACGGCTACGACCTTTCAATCAACCGCTACAAAGAGATTGAATACGAGGAAGTGGAGTACGACCCGCCCAAGGTGATTTTAGGTAAGCTTAGATCCCTTGAAGCAGAAATAAGCTCTGACTTAGACGAATTAGAGAAGATGTTGTCTTAAAAAACTCCCCCTTGTTAAGGGGGATGCCAAAGGCAGGGGGATCGATATAACCTTGAAGCGTAGTTATTCGATCCCCCCTAGCCCCCCTTAAAAAGGGGGGAAGAAGATGAAAGATAGAGATTTTTGTTTGCCGTATAATCCCGAATTGGTAGCCAAAGCTAAAGAATTGCGGAAGAATATGACCACAGCCGAGAAAAAACTTTGGTATGGGTATTTGCGAGGGTTTTAGTATCGGGTATTGCGTCAAAGACCGATCGCCTTTTTTATCGTAGATTTCTATTGTGCTGCTTTGAAATTAGTTATTGAAGTTGATGGGGATTCTCATTTTACTGAAGAAGGTCAGGCTTATGATGCGAGGAGAACGGAAATCCTGACGGGTTATGGTTTAAAAGTAATTCGGTTTACTAACGATGAGGTGTTACATAGTTTTGAAGCAGTTTGCGATCGCATTTTCTATTTAGAGAATGAAACAGCCCTACCTTATTAAGGGGGGCTGGGGGGGATCTCCTCAGATCCCTAGAGAATGAAATCAGAGCCGATCTTGATGCTTTGGAGGGGATGCTGGGATGAAATTATCCTCGCCACAAGAATGGACACAAGCAAAGCTTAGTCAGGTAGCTAAAATCGATAGAAAATCTGTCCAGCCCGCAGATATTCTATCTGGCACGACATATGTTGGTCTTGAGCATATAGACGGTGAAGGAACATTTAACAGCGTTCAATCTGTTGATGCTGGCGATATAGCCAGTAGTAAGTTTACTTTCGATTCCAGACACTTACTTTATGGAAAACTTCGTCCTTACCTAAAAAAAATTGCCAGACCAGCTTTTAGCGGAGTTTGTAGCACAGATATAATTCCGATCCTCCCAGGAAAGGATATCGATAAAAACTTTCTCCACTACTACCTTAGACAGCCTCAATACATAGAGTTAGCAACTAACCGCTCGACTGGTGTAAACCTTCCTCGATTAAGTCCAAAAATCCTTGAAGAATTTCCAGTCTCTTTTCCTCCCCTCGAACAACAAAAGCAAATAGCTGTGATTCTGGATAAAGCTGATGCTATCAGACGGAAGCGAAAAGA
Source organism: uncultured Pleurocapsa sp. (assembly GCA_964468145.1). Classification (GTDB taxonomy): domain Bacteria; phylum Cyanobacteriota; class Cyanobacteriia; order Cyanobacteriales; family Xenococcaceae; genus Waterburya. The sequence goes on along the minus strand of CAYXWE010000788.1, from coordinate 1,067 downwards.
AGCGATCGCCCTCACTGAAGAACTCTTGCGATCGACCTTCCTCGATATGTTCGGCGACCCTGTTATTAATCCAAAGGGTTGGGAAAATATTTCACTTGGAAAGCTAATCAGCTTCATAACTAGTGGTTCGCGTGGATGGGCAAAGCACTATAGCGAAAAAGGACGTTTATTTCTACGTATTCAAAATGTCAAAGATGGGAACTTGTTACTCGATGATATAGCGTTCGTAAATCCTCCAGATTCGGCTGAGGCTCGCCGTACTCTTGTCAAAGAAGGAGATGTAATAATAAGTATTACAGCAGATTTAGGAAGGACAGCAGTAATCCCATCAGGATTACCCCCAACTCATATTAATCAGCATTTAGCTTTAGTACGAGTTGATCAAGAACAGATCGACCCTGCCTATTTGACAGCCTTCTTATCTTCAGTTGGTGGTCAAATACAATTTGACCGTCTCAACAGAGAAGGAGTAAAAGCAGGATTGAATTTTAATGACATTAAATCCCTCAATATTTTAGTGCCACCATTAAGTAAACAGAAGGAATACTTAGAATTAAAAGATAGACATTCAAAGATCTCTCAGGAGTACAAAGATGTCATTGAGCAGAGTGATAGTCTTTTCAATTCCCTACTGAAAAGAGCCTTTCGTGGGGAACTGTAAGGATGTCAGCAGAACCACCAGAGGTATGGGTAATAGGGGGATGTAACGGTTCTGGCAAGACGACATTTGCCTTAAATATCTTCCCCAATCTGGGCAATGTTGAATTCATCAACGCCGATATCATCGCAGCCAAGCTAAACCCCGATAATCCCGATGTGGTGGCGATTCAGGCTAGTAGAATGATGCTTGAGAGATTGAAGAATCTAGTCCAAGAAAAGCAAAGCTTCGCCTTTGAAACCACCCTCGCAGCCCGTTCTGTCTTGGTCAGCGTTCCCTTGCGCCTTACGTCGGCGCGGGGTCTGACCGCTTCGCACCTTTCCTCAGACAATGCCAAGCCCAAGGCTATCGAGTCAATCTAATTTATGTCTGGTTGAATAGTGTCGAACTAGCAGTTACCAGTGTCGCT
>CAYXWE010000787.1:0-2433 GCA_964468145.1 uncultured Pleurocapsa sp. | reverse complement strand
CTACGATTCCATACTGTCACTTCGTGTCCCGCTTTGAGTAAAGATATCGCCATCCGCGAACCCATTGCACCCATACCCAATACTGTTATTTTTGCCATAATTTATTTTTTAGCTTGTTTTGTTGACTCAAATTGTAGTTGGTGCAGACAGAGCAGTAAATATATAATCGAGAACAACTGTCGTGTATAAAGTGCATTAATCTTGATTGTCGATATGGAAATATCAGTGCTAAAAATTTTCACCGAAGTAATGCGCCAGGAAAGTTTTGCAGCAGTAGCCAGGGGACGTAATGTCGATCCTTCTTCCATATCTAGAGCGATCGCAGGATTAGAACAAGAGCTTGGCGTTCGTTTATTTCAAAGGACAACGCGCAAACTTTCTCCTACCGAAGCAGGAGTAGTTTATTTCCATCGCATCGAACCTTTGTTGTCAGAGATGCAGCAAGCGATAGAGATAATTACCGAAACCGAAGAACCCCAGGGAACAATCAGAATAACCACTGCAGTATCTTTTGGCAGTAAATGTATTATTCCTTTGTTACCAGAGTTGTCCGAGCTTTATCCCAAACTGACTATTGACTTGGTGGTAACAGATAAAAGAGTAGATTTATTAACTGAAAGAATCGATTTAGCAATTCGTTTGGGAAAACTCGAAGACTCAACCTTAACTGCCCAACGATTAATGGTAACTCGCTATTATGTCTGTGCCAGTCCAGAATATATTAAGCGATCGCCATCTATTATCCAACCTGAAGATATTACCAACCACAACTGTTTATTATTTCCCATTCCTGGTTTTCGGACTCGTTGGCTATTTAAAGATTCTCGAAACAAGATTTCTCAAGTCTCCGTCCAAGGACGTACTATTATTTCTAGTGCAATCGGCTTGCAACAGTGTGCGATCGCGGGGATGGGTTTGACTCTTCTTCCTCATTGGCTCATTGAAGAAGATCTAGCATTGGGAAGGTTGGTTAAAGTATTACCAAACTATCGGGTTACTGCTACGGATTTTGTTACCTCTGCTTGGTTGGTTTATCCTTCTAGAAACTATATTCCCCTAAAAGTCAAAGTTTTTGTGGATTTTCTCCAAAAAAAATTTAACCTAAATTAAGGCGTATCAACAACATGATTTATTATTATGCTTACTGTCAAAGAAGCCGAAGCAATTATTCTGGATTTAGTTACAGCCAATGGTTCGGCAAAAGATCTTGAAATCATAGGTTTAGAAGAGGCACAAGGAAGGATTTTAGCTCAACCCGTGATGGGTAAATTAGATTTTCCCCACTGGGATAATTCCGCAATGGATGGCTATGGGGTGCGTTACGAGGATGTCCGAAACTGTAGTGCAGATAATCCAGTAACTTTAGAAGTTGTTGCAGAAGTAGCAGCAGGCGATCGCCCTACTGCAGAAATAAAAGAGGGACAAACAGCCAGAATCTTTACAGGGGCGATGTTACCCCAGGGTACGGATACTATTGTCATCCAAGAAAATACCAACAGGGATGGAAACAAAGTAACTATTCTCGATGCACCCCAAAAAGAAGAGTTCGTGCGCCATCAAGGAGCTTTTTATCGAGCGGGAACACCAATATTAGAAGCAGGAGTTAAAATTGGCGCGCCTGAAATTGCAGTATTGGCTACTGCTCAATGTACTGAGCTATCGGTTTATCGTCGCCTCCGCGTAGGGATATTATCTACAGGGGATGAATTGGTTACGCCAGAACAAACTTTAAAACCAGGACAAATTGTAGATTCCAATCAATACGCTTTAGCTAGTTTTGTCGCTAGTAATGGAGCAATTCCCATTAGATTAGGTATCGTACCAGACGAGCCAGAAACCTTGAAAAAGGCGATCGCCCAGGCTATAAAATCGACAGATCTGGTTTTATCTACGGGTGGGGTATCGGTGGGAGATTATGACTATGTAGATAAAATTTTGGCAGAATTGGGAGGAACGCTCCACATTCGTAGCGTAGCGGTTAAACCAGGAAAACCCCTGACTGTTGCTACATTTAAGAATAAAAATTGTTTATATTTTGGCATCCCAGGTAACCCCGTCTCTGCATTAGTTAGCTGCTGGCGTTTTGTACAACCTGCATTACTCAAGAGAACTGGATTAAATAATTATCGACCTCGTTTCGTTGCTGCCACTACTCGTCACGATCTCAAATCTGCTGGCAAGCGAGAAACCTATCTTTGGGGACAAATACATCTAGTTAATGGCAAGTATGAATTTGCTTTAGCTGGCGGTAGTCATAGTTCGGGTAATTTAATTAACTTGGCACAAACTAACGGACTGGCGATCGTTCCTATAGGGGAAAGGTTAATTACTGCAGGGAATGAAATTCAAGTGATGTTAATTAATCTGTCTTACTAGAAGCTAAGCTAACGCTCTCCTTACCAAAGCCCTTCGGGCTGAGTAATAAGTAATAAG
>CAYXWE010000786.1:0-2449 GCA_964468145.1 uncultured Pleurocapsa sp. | reverse complement strand
TGTCAAGATCTGAGAATTTCAGCTAAATGTGTATTTACTTCAGAAATAAAAAAATACGCGATCGCAACCTATCAAGCAAATTTTATAGATAGTAATATTCATGGAGATATAACTAAAATATCTACCAATTTAATCCCAGATTTTGATATTCTTTTAGCCGGATTTCCTTGTCAACCATTTAGCACCGCAGGTACAAGACAAGGTTTTTTAGATACTAGAGGCACACTATTTTTTGAAATTGAAAAAATACTTGAAGCAAAAAAACCGTTTGGATTTATATTAGAAAATGTAGAAGGTCTAGTTAAACACGATCGAGGAAAAACTTTAACAACTATTATTTCTAAACTAGAGCAATTAAATTATCAGGTAACTTGGAAGGTTTTAAATGCAAGAGATTTTAGTATTCCTCAAGATAGAAAAAGGATCTATATTGTAGGTAATAAGCAGCATCCAATTTCTCTTAATTTCTCTCCTCAAAAAAATGTAGCATTAAAAGAAATTTTTGAAGAAGGTAAAGACCTATTAAAAACCGAGTTTACACAAAAGATTTTATCTCATTATTCTGTAGAAAATTTATATGGTAAAGCCATCAAAGATAAGAGAGGTGGCAAAGATAATATACATAGTTGGGATATTGAATTAAAAGGTAAAGTAGATTGCGAGCAAAAAAAATTATTAAATTTGCTTTTGAAAGAAAGAAGAAAAAAGAAGTGGGCAGAATTAAAAGGAATTAAATGGATGGACGGAATGCCGTTAACTGTAAAAGAAATATTGACTTTTTATAACCCTAGTAATTTATTTAAATCTAATAACTTGCAAGCAATGCTTGACGATTTGGTAAACAAAGGATATTTGAAATTTGAGCATCCCAAAGATTTAATTGAGAAAGTAAATAAAAACCAAAAAATAGTCAAAAAAAGAGAATACAGAGAAGATTTACCTAAAGGATATAACATAGTCGTAGGAAAATTAAGTTTTGATATTAGTAAAATATTAGATCCTAATGGATTTGCTCCAACTTTAGTAGCCACAGATATGAGTAAACTGGCTGTTATTGATGGAAAAGGATTAAGAAGACTAACAATAAGAGAAGGATTAAGACTTTTTGGGTTTCCAGAAAGATACAACATTGACTTACCCAAATCTAAAGCTTTCGATCTATTAGGAAATACAGTAGTCGTACCTGTAATCGAGAATATTGCTAAAAGAATAGTTATTCAAAAGTTAATTTCTGCACCAAACAAAAGTTATAATCTCTCTCCTGTATGAGATAGATAGTTTTGCGTAACTTGTTTTAGCCAGTCTTTGCTGGAATTTTTAGTTTTAGGATATTGCATCAACGTTTGATACAAAGCCTCAACAAATTCTTGCCTATTATTAAAAGGTTGGAAAGTTGCTCTCGTTGAATACCATGTAATAGGTCTAATATTGTAAATTACATCTTTTTTAGTCTGACACTTTACTGGATATTTATCGGAATTGCCAGTTATTTCCCAGATTTTCTTGCGCCAAAGTTTTTTGATGCTGAAATCACCTTTATCAAGAGTGTAGGCAAAAATTAAGTAATCAGCATTTAATCGATAAGCCTTAGTAGTGATGGAGTGGCAATAAGCTTCAAAATTGGCTACATCAAAATTAGCAGAGCGGTTAAAGTCAAATGTTTTTATTTCTAGTAAATTTTGTTTATTAGATTGAGAATTTAGGAAAAAATCTGGAAACTCTTGGGTATTTGCAGATGTTCTATATTCAATTTGATTTGATTCCATCCATCGCGCAAACCATTCTTGAAATAAATCACCAATAGCACTTTTTTCCTGGATATTTACTGAAACATCTAGAAATTCAAAATTTATTTTTCCTCGACTTTCGGTAATTTTGTTTTGAATCAGAAGATCGTAAATTTGCTCGCCACTTAAAAACATCAAACTAATTAAAGTGCTATTGAACCGTTCTTTATTAACTTGGTATTAAAAGATTAGCAACAGATTTACAACTGCTTTTTCTGTCTTATGCATGGAGTATTTCAACGCGCAAGCGATCGCATTATAAAAAAATCACCCGATAGCCAAACTAGACTTAACAATTGCTGGCACGATACGTTGACACGCCATTTTCCCACCACCGATGTTTCTGGCAACAGGGCCAATTCGTAATGCAGCCAAACCGCCCATAATAAAAAAGTTGGACTTGGGCAGACGTAAATGTTCGTCTAGTATGGGTAAGCCGTTAACTATTTCTGTGGGATAAGTTTCCAGTACGTCTTGTAATAAAGGATGTTCTTTAACATTGAATCTCGTACCAGTAGCCAACCAGATACGGTTAAATTGATGTTTGTTTCCATTGTGACAAAGAACCTGCCAGAGATTATCTTGCCACTGTGCGTCGCTAACATGGCAGCATTCATCGATTTTTAGCTTATCTTCGTAAGATGCTCGGCTTAATTGCAGCA
>CAYXWE010000785.1:0-2452 GCA_964468145.1 uncultured Pleurocapsa sp. | reverse complement strand
CTGCCCGCGAATTACGGTGGCTAACGTGAGGGCAAGAAAACCTCTTGCCATCCACAAGCGACGCCTTTCTCCCTGGACAGTAATCAACAATAGAATATAGCTGAGAGCTAAAACTAAGCCCAAATCTACGATATTGACTAAATCTGGCAACCAAGAAAGAACCCGATCCAAGTCAGGAACAAAACCCGACAGTGACATTATTTTTATTACTCGGCTATTGATGGTTAGATAAATACCTAAAAATCTTGCGTATTAATTAATAGATATTGATGGCGTACTTCAGTACTTGTTATTTAGCAACGTGGGAATCGTATGCTGGCTTCTATACTAAGTCTACTTTTCTGGTTTTACCAGTCTCTCAGGAAGGCGATCTCGTTCGACCAAATCATGATAAGTTTCCCGTTCGATAATTAAGTTTGCTTCCCCTTGATAAACTACCACTGCTGCGGGTCTACCGATACGGTTATAATTAGATGCCATACTGTAGTTATAAGCCCCTGTATCTAAAACCACCAAAATATCTTCAGGTTCGGTTTTAGGTAAACTCGCTTTTTTAATTACGACATCGCCAGATTCACAGTGTTTGCCAGCTACAGTTACTTCCTCGCTAATGGGAGCAGACATTTTGTTAGCAATTACTGCACGATATACAGACTGATAGGTAATAGGGCGAGGATTATCAGACATTCCTCCGTCTACAGCAATATAGGTATTAAATCCTGGTATTTCTTTTCGACTGCCCACTGTATATGCGGTAACACAAGCAGTACCAATTAGGGAGCGTCCAGGTTCGGCGATCAACTTAGGTAAAGGCAAATTTGCTTCCAAGCAGGCAGCCTCAATAGAAGTACTGACTGCTTTGACCCACTCAGAAATACTTGGAGGATCGTCAGATTCAATGTATTTAATGCCTAAGCCACCACCAACATTAAGAGTTGTTACGGGTAAGCCATGACCCTGAGCTTTTCTCATCCAGTCAACTAACACTCCTGCCAAATCTTTGTGGGGTTGGCGTTCAAATATTTGTGAGCCAATGTGAGCGTGCAGTCCAATACAGCTGAGACTGCTTTGCTCGGATAGATAAATAAATACTTCCTCTAACTGGTTGGGATCGAAGCCAAATTTACTATCTAAGTGTCCCGTGCGGATATATTCGTGAGTATGACATTCGATCCCTGGAGTAAGACGAATCATAATCGGCACAGTTTTTTGGTGACTAGCAGCCAAACTAACTAAAGTTCTCAACTCTAGCCAGTTATCTACCATTACCGTACAGCCAACTTCAATGGCAAACTCTAATTCAGCGGTAGATTTGTTGTTGCCGTGAAAATAGATTTTATCTTGGCTAACTCCTGCTTCTAAAGTGGTGTGAAGTTCTCCTCCTGAAACCACATCAAAACCCAAACCTTCGCTGTCGATGATGCGACAAACAGCCATACAGCTCCAAGCTTTAGAAGCATAAATTACCTGAGATTCCCCACTATAATAAGTGGCAAAACTATCGCGATACTGGCTACAGGAAGTCCTGAGGGTAAATTCATCTAAGACATATAGAGGAGAACCGTACTTTTGAACTAGCTCTTGGAGATCGCAGCCACCAATTGACAAATTATCTTTGCTGTTGACCTTAGCAGTCAAAGGCATTAATTCTTGATTGGGAGAGGGAGGAACTTTTAAATCGGTAATTTGCGGAACGTAACGATATCCAGTATTGGGTAAACTGCGATCTGTCGAAAGCATAATGATGGTATTTTTGCTTAACTAATATTAATTGTTTTAAAGCCAGAGGCTTAAGTTTGGTAGTAATAAAATTTAATGCCTACTATTTTCTAGTCTACAATTAGCTTCTGTCAAAAAGTAGATAATTTAGAGTGCATATTTTAAAAATCAATATCCTAACCCCTCAAAGAATTTCAGAAATACTAGCTTTAGATCGAATTTGCTTGGGAGGGTTATGGACAGAAGATGGATATCGCCGAGAAATAGATAGTCCTAATAGTAGTCTGTTAGCTTTAGACCTATTTGACAGCAAATTTCCTACTTGCGATCGTAATCTGGTTGGAATGGGTTGCTTGTGGTCGATCGCCGAAGAAGCCCATATTACATTACTGGCAGTTCATCCCGACAACCGTCGACAAGGATTTGGAGAATTACTACTCTTTAGTTTACTTGAAGATGCGATCGCTCGAAAACTGGAGTGGGCAACTTTAGAAGTAAATGTCAACAATACTGCTGCGATCGCTCTTTACCAAAAATTTAATTTTTCAGTAGTGGGAAAAAGAAAAGGATATTATCAAGCTACAGGAGAAGATGCCTCAATACTGTGGTTACAAGGAATACAGCAGCCAAATTTTCAGCTTAATATTTCTCAATGGCGCGAAAATATAGCAAAGCGATTGCATAATACTGGTTATATTTGGCACAAAATTTAAAAAAGTTAAAATAGTTAAAT
>CAYXWE010000784.1:0-2454 GCA_964468145.1 uncultured Pleurocapsa sp. | reverse complement strand
AACTAAAGCGATCGCCCAATACTCTGCTGCTTGGATATATTTAGCGATTAATTTGAAATTTCTCGTTTCTCTGCCCACTCCTAAGATCCCGCGAGCAGTACGTTGAGATATATAGTCAAATTTGGGAGTATCCATAACTCGTTGTAAATACTTCCGCAATTGGTAGAAGAGGGGAATAATTACCGCACCGACGATTAACCAATTTTCGTTATTAATCAAGTTACTAAATATATTTAGTATCAGAATCAATCCCAAACCAAGATGAATTGCTGCCACCCAGGTGCGACGTAGATGAAAAGTATTGCCAAACATTAAGGCGATCGCCACAGCTAAAGCGATCGCTCTAGTTATAGGATGTTCCCAGACTAATCCTTGAGCTATAGTTAATGCTATACAGCTAAGGGTAGTGCGATCGTGACGTTGCCCTATATTGCGGGTATGTTTTGCCAGCCAGGTTAATATTCCTGGAGTAACTAGCCAGACTAAACCCCCAGCAACCTCGATAAGTCTGGATGGATCGGGATCGACAATGATATTAGATGCAAAACAGAAATAGCTAGCAGCAGCTAATAATAAACCTACATACCAACAGCTTGTTATTAAAACAGACTGGAAACTATTGCTAGATTTAATTCTATTAAATTTTAGTTGACGCTGATAAATTAACCATTCCCCTGCCATCAAGCCAGTTAAAAGACTGCCCCAGACAGCTTGAGTCAGATTGGGTATCAAAACATCAATACCGTTAACGATCGTAATTAATCCCAGTAAATGAGTAAAATAAACCAAAGGAATTCTCGTGGGCTGACGGATCGAGGCGACATAGCCCAAGGTGAGGGTAGAGAAGAAAAGATTGAGCGATCGCCAGGCAGGATTAGATAAACTTAAAATAGTTAAACCCATACCCAGCAGCATTGTTAATATCTCTGCATAGTTTGCCAATTCAACTTTTTGCTGACGATATAACCAAGATGCGATCGCCACAAATAAAATAACGTAAGGAAAGAGAGTTACGCTAAATACTGACTCTGGCAGATATTCGGTTTGACTAATATTGACTGCCAAGTTTAAAGCGTTGTCGCGCAAGCTAGTAGGAATTAATTCCTTGGCTATATATAAGGTTTGTAAGCCAATTAAAAAAATTGCAGTTAAATCTCTTTTGCGCCAATAAAGAGTTAACTTTTGGCTAAATAAATGAATCGCTAAAATATTAATACCAACTGTTTGCCAAAAGAATAAAGATGAATTAAATATCCCTGCCAAAATAGATATCGACCAGGTAAATACAAATAAAATAATACTAATTGTCTGGCATACTTTACTAATAAAAGTATCTGTTAGTTGGGCTACAGTTTCGGTTTCTTCTGATATATTAGTTTGTATCTGCCTTTCTTTTGTTAAATAAATTGTGGCAAAAATCCAACCTAATATGGCAACTGCCAGTCCCAAATCGGCAATATAATCTGTATCCGCCAATAAAGTTCTAGCTAATAATAAAGACCAAGCAGAGAATAAAAATAATAAATTTAATAGAGGATATTTTGGCTGATGTATTAAATATAAATAATGAACCAAGCCAATAATAATAATGCTGCTATAAACAATTAGAGGAGTACGATCGATAAACTGCCAGCCCAAATGTAAATAACTCAATCCCAAAAAAAGCGGAACAAAAAAAGAGCGACTATACTTAGGATTTATTTTAGATTGCCCGCAAACCATAGCGGTCAAAATTACCAAAGAAATAATCAGGGTAATCCATTCCCCAACATTATTACCCAAACCCAAATAACTAATAACCCAGCCATTAATCGGAACTAATAATACAGCGATCGCGCTTAAAGTTTGAGCAGTTAATCGTAAATTATTCTGTTTGCTCGACCAATAACCAATACCCCAAAAAGCCAAAGTATAAACTAGAAGAATTAAATATTGACCCAATCCAGAAAAATTCTGCCATTGGTTAGCTGCTAAAACTCCCGAAGAAATAACGACTAAAAATGTTCCGAGAAACAATAACCAGCGAATACTTAATTCATCTAAAAATCCTTGCCAAATTTGGCTAATAATACTCGGCTTCGATGCAACTTTGATTAATTCTGATTCGACAATATTTTTAGCTACATTTTCTAGCTCCAAATCCGCTGCGATCGCTTTTGTTTTGGGTACACTGCAGCTTAGATAACGACGACAAAGATCGATTACTTGAGAGCGATCGATTAAATCCAACTCCAACCACCGATCTAAACCTTTTAATAAGTTAGGATTATTAGCTTTAATATATACTTCTAAACTCAACCAAGAATCATGGCGACTTGGTTCAAAGTTTTTATAATTTTTATTATTGTCCCGTACAGACATGAGAAATTAGCAATTGAGCCAACAGCTTAGTTATATCTTCATTTTATTGAAGTGGCTCAACCTTATTAAATGCAACGCCGGAATTTCACTCGT
>CAYXWE010000783.1:0-2458 GCA_964468145.1 uncultured Pleurocapsa sp. | reverse complement strand
ATCGACTCGGATACCATCAATGTGATATTTATCAAACCAAAATAGGGCGTTAGCCACCAAAAAGTTGCGGACTTCGTTACGACTGTAATTAAAAACTAAAGTCCCCCATTCTTTATGTTCTCCTTTGCGGGGATCGGCATGTTCATAAAGATGAGTACCATCAAAAAAGGCTAAACCATGACCATCTTTGGGAAAATGACCAGGAACCCAATCAACAATTACCCCAATGTCGTTTTGGTGGCACTGGTCAATAAAATACATTAGATCTTCAGGATTACCGAAGCGGGAAGTAGGAGCATAGTATCCTGTTACCTGATATCCCCAAGAACCATCAAAAGGATGTTCGGCAATGGGTAATACTTCGATATGGGTATAACCTATCTCTTTAACGTAAGGAATTAATTTATCGACTAATTCGTAATAGCTAAGAAAACGCGCCCCTTGTTTTGCCTCTGAGGCACTGACAGCTTCACCCTCTCCCGATAATAACTTTGTTGGTTCGTCATAAGAAGCGTGCATCCAAGAACCCAAGTGAAGTTCGTAGACAGATATGGGTTGGGATAGAGGTTCGGTATTACGACGCTTTTTCATCCATTCTGCATCGTTCCATTGATAATCATCTAGTTCGGCTACAATAGAAGCTGTTTTGGGTCGGACTTCTTGTTGAAATCCATAAGGGTCAGACTTTTCGTAAATATGACCCTCCCAGTTTTTGACCTCATATTTATAAGCTGTCCCCGCACCCAACTCAGGAATAAACAATTCCCAGATACCACTGCTACCTTTTCGCATCTGGTGTTTTCTGCCGTCCCAACTATTAAAATCTCCTAGTAAGGAAACATTACGAGCATTGGGAGCCCAAAGAGCAAAGTACACTCCTGTTATGCCATCGATGGTGGTGGGATGAGCACCTAGCTTTTCGTAAATACGATGGTGATTACCTTCAGCAAATAAATGAATATCTAGATCGGTAAGTTTGGGAGAACTAAAAGCATAGGGATCGTAAATTACTCTTTCGCTATCTCCTTCCTTAATCTTTAGCTGATAATTAGCTAACTGGGATTTTTGTACTATGCAAACAAAGAAGTGAGGATCGTGCATCGGCTGCATGGGATATTCAGTTCTTTCTTCGGGACAAATTACCCAGGCTGCATCTGCATCGGGAAGATAAGCACGAACTACCCAGCTTTCAACTTTGCCGTTTTGTTGATAGGGATGACGACCTAAAATTTCAAAGGGGTTGTGATGAAGATTGTGAACGATCTGATTGACTTGTTCTGGAGCTATGGTTAGAGACATTAAAGTACCAATATCTAAGTATTTAGTAGCAGTGGAGTTTTTATGTAAAAAAAATTGACTATGGAACAATCTGCACTAGGTAGATCGAGCAACACAGTAATTAGAGTTTTGTAAACTATTTTTATACATACTTTAACTAGTTTTACGCCATATATGAAGTAATTATGGTTTTAAGCTCCCTCGAACTAGTAAAAAGGAACTATACTTTTGATTAGTTTTCTAATCTGTAACAAGAATATTATTTGCTGGATATCTGAATTAATTTTGGGACTAGTAGCTCGTTGAGCCAAGTCTGCTTGTAACTCTTCATATTCTCTGGCGGATAAAGGTTTGCCATCTACAGGCGATCGCCCTGATAAAATTATTTCGGTTCTAAGTATTTCTTCTGGTGTATCTTCTGGAGGCGGTAAGGCTAAAGCGCGATCGCTGGCAAGAAAAAATAGCCAAAAAATTGAAATTATTAGTTTTAAAGACATTAAACTAAAAAAGTAGCAGGGGATAAACGTGCAAACATTGATAGAGTATTGAGTAAAGCTATTTTATCTTTAAAGCCTTCAATGTCTTCAATAGAAAAACGTTTGGCAGTCTTTCGCAAGCTACCTTTGAGGGCGCAGTTAGCTACGATCGCCTCGACAAAAGCTAACCCCCTACTCAGTCAAAATCATCAATACGTAGCTAGCCTCGAACAGATTCACGCTGAATGTTTAGATATAGCTACTCCAGCAGAAAAAGTTGCCTATAGTAAGGCAAAACAATTACTTGAGTAACGGTCGAAGATCGCCAATCGAACGATAAATGTTTAATGGTAAATGATAAATGTCCAATCATCTTGCATCGAGTCAAAGTCTTTATTTACGCAAACACGCAGAAAACCCAATCGACTGGTGGTATTGGTGCGATCGCGCTTTGGAATTAGCCAAAACAGATAATAAACCAATCTTTCTTTCTATTGGTTATTCTAGCTGTCACTGGTGTACGGTAATGGAAGGAGAAGCCTTTTCCCATAGTGCGATCGCTAATTATCTCAACGATAATTTTATTCCGATCAAGGTAGATCGCGAAGAAAGACCAGACATTGACAGCATTTATATGCAAGCCTTACAGATGATGACTGGTCAAGGTGGTTGGCCATTAAATATATTTCTCAATCCTGAAGATT
>CAYXWE010000782.1:0-2465 GCA_964468145.1 uncultured Pleurocapsa sp. | reverse complement strand
ATTTGTGGAAACAGGAAAAGTATCTGACGAGCTAGCTTATTATCTTAATAGAATTCCACCAAAGCAAGTCGCCAGATTACCACAACTATTATCGACTCCCTTAGAATTCAATCCTTTAACTATTGCTAAATTTAGCAACTCTACAATCGGCGCGACGGTCATTAAAAATTTCGGTAAGGGTATTCGGACTAAAACCAATCGTAATGGATTTTTTGCTCTTAGAAGTGCAATTATTGCTGCTGCTTTCGATCCTGAAGGATTAACAATAATCAATCTGTTAGAGCGGTTTCCTTTATCAACAATTTATATCGATCTAAAAGTATTGGATCGATATATAGATCGGGGAGAAAAGTTATTTCAAAATCAAGAAACTATTAACGAGCTATTTTTTACGGATACTGTCGATCGCCAGTTGGATTTATCTACAGCAAATTCTACTAAAGCGGGAAAATATACTTGGAGAAAACAAACCCTAACTTACCAAAATCCTCGTCGTTTAAATTCTGGATTTTTTGATTTATATTTACCTGCAAAAAAACAAGCTACTTTAATTGTCATTTCCCATGGAGTTGCCTCTAGTCGCCAAACATTTAGTTATTTAGGCGAACATTTAGCCAGCCATGGTTTTGCAGTGGCGATAGTCGAGCATAACGATATTAGTCTGAATAAGTTCGATGCTTTCTTATCGGGAAGCGAACGATTTCCCGAACCAAATAATTTGATCGAGCAACCACAAGATATTTTCTTTGTTCTCAATAAACTAGAGCGAGAAATTAAGATTAATTCCTTGCTAAAAAATAAAATTAATTTAGATCGAGTAGGAGTTATCGGACATTCTTTTGGCGGTTATACATCTTTGGCTCTAGCTGGAGGAAAACTAATACCAGATGCCCAAGCTGCCAAATGCCAAACAGACAATTATCGAGATGTATTGCTCGATTTATCTTCTCTCGCTCAATGTACATTCGATCGGCTACCAAAAACAGATTACCAACTAAAAGATCCTAGAATAAAAGCCACAATTGCAGTTAATCCGATGGCGAATATTTTTGAGCATTCGGGTATGGCAACCGTGGATATTCCTACTATGTTGATTTCAGGAACAAACGACTTGATGATGCCTCCCGTAGCGGAACAAATACAGCCCTTTAGTTGGCTAAATGCCGATATAGATAAATATTTGGTATTAGTAAAGCCTGGAACTCACTTTAGTTTTTTGCGAGAAGGTTTAGGCATTTTACCAGTTCCCGATCGCGTTGTGGGAATTAGTCCGACTTTTGCCCATCCTATAATTAAATCTTTAAGCACCAGCTTTTTTAAAGTTCATCTCGAAGAACAATGGGAATATCAGAAATATTTACAAAGTCAAAACTATCGCTTAACCCCAAATAATCCTTTGGAATTATCTATAATACGCTCTATTTCTGATATTCAGCTACAAAAATTAATCGGTCGTTAAATAGTAAATCAAGGCTAAAAGCTTTTTGATAAATATACTTAGATTCTATTTTTAATTAATCGTAATAGTCTGCGATCGAGACTGTTGACTAATATAGATATAGCTTATACGCAGAATTGTAAAAAGTTTCCCCAAAGGTACGATGAACGAATCTAATCAATCTCTCCGCACCCTAGCTGTAGATATCGGCGGTAGTGGGATCAAAGTTATGGTGTTGGATAATGAGGGGAATCCTCTAAGCGATCGCCAGCGTCTCAAAACCCCCCACCCAGCTAAACCTGAAGATGTAATCGATACTATTCTTACCCTCGCTAAAGCCGAAGAATTCGATCGCGCTTCGGTGGGTTTTCCTGGGGTGGTACAAAATGGTTTAATCAAAACCGCCGTTAATTTAGACGAAGATTGGCTGGGTTACGATCTAGCTACTAGCTTGACTCAGTTATTATCCAAGCCCGTTAAAGTAGCTAACGATGCGGATATTCAAGGATTTGGCGCGATCGCAGCCCAAGGAGTAGAGTTAGTAATTACCTTGGGTACGGGATTTGGTTCGGCTTTGTTTATCAATGGAAAACTAGTACCCAACCTAGAAATGGGACATCATCCTTTTCGCAAAGGAGAAACCTACGAAGAACAGCTAGGTAGGGCTGCTATGGATAAAGAAGGTAAAAAGAAATGGAACAACCGTTTAGAAAAAGCGATCGCTACTTTAGACCATTTATTTAATTACGACACTCTTTATATCGGTGGTGGCGAAACCAAACATATTAAATTCGATTTACCTAACAATGCCAAAGTTATTCCCAACGTATCGGGGTTGTTGGGTGGAATTAAATTATGGACGAATTAATTTAAAGATGACGAATAGGATTATTTTTTGCAGAATGTGAAAGTCATTCTGTGAATTAATCCTAGTATGAAAATATTACGAGTTTTGTTTGCTTGTCTGCTGACAGGTGCAATATTAATTTTTGGCATCAAACCCGCACTAGCATTTTGTGGCTTTTAT
>CAYXWE010000781.1:0-2466 GCA_964468145.1 uncultured Pleurocapsa sp. | reverse complement strand
GTCTATGAAGTGCTTCCTGGTATGTTAGCAAGCTTACTCGTTTATCTGGTAACTTCTTTCTTCATGTTTACAAATCGACAAGAAAATTAATTTTTACTTAAATAAACAAAATTATGACGACATTAAAAACTCTCGATCTCGACCAACTCAAGTATTCTTTTAACAGTGCTAATTTATCCGTTTTACACCTAGTAGGCTCGGCAGTATCGGATTTTTACTATCAACTTTCCCTACTTTATGCCAGAGAAGTAGTCCAACCTGCTGGAGTCACCAGCACTTATGCAGTAGTCCATCCTGATGGAATGTGGCAACTAGGATCGTCTTTAGATAACCTCGAACCTAAAATCTCTTTAGATAAAGCGATCGCTCAACTACCTGAGGTAGATGTAGTTGTCCCCCATATGTTTTGTTTCCCTGGAATGACTAGCTACCGCGCATTTTTTGAGGATATTCTAGGTATTCCTGTTGTGGGGGCAAAATCTGACTGTTCCTCTTTGACTACTAATAAATCTTATACTAGGAATATTGTCTCTGCTGCGGGAGTAAAAGTAGCTCAAGGGCAATTACTAACCAAGGGTGACAAGTTAAAAATGAAACCACCTTTTGTGGTTAAGCCCAACTCTGAAGATAATTCAACAGGAATTACTTTAGTTAGAACAGAATCAGAAATCGAATCTGCATTACAAATTGGTTTTAAATACGACGATATTTTATTAATCGAAGAATATATTCCAGGGAGAGAGGTGCGGGTAGGTGCGATCGAGCAAAATGGCGAACTCTATGTATTGCCTGCAATGGAATATCTTTTAACCCAACAACAACCCATAAGAACTTTAGATGATAAATTGGGTACTCAAGACGACGGTTCTTTAATCAGACAACCTGTTGATATAGCTTGTCCTGCAGATATAAACCCTGAATTGCAGCAAAAACTGGCAGCAGCAGTCAAACAAGCCCATATTGCTCTAGGCAATCGCGATTATTCTCTCTATGATTTTCGCATTCACTCAGAAACTCAAGAACCATATATGCTGGAATCTTGTTCTTTTTGGTCGTTTATTGATGCTAGTGTATTGTCAAAAATGTTGGCAGCCGACGATCGCCAGTTAGAAGATGTTGCTTTTAAAATTTGGAGTAATGCAGCCAAACGTACTCGTGTTGCTTGTGGTTCTCTATTCAAATATATCAATCCAGAAAACAACTGATAAAACTATAAGCCCAAAGCTATAGCAATCTTATTTCAAACCAGAGAATGATTAGTCATTAGTCTTTAGTCATTAGTCTTTAGTCATTAGTCTTTGGTTATATTTCAAAATGATTTAAGGTTGCTATATTAGCTTTGGGATAGAAAATCTTAATTCCAAAAGTCAGTAATGCTATAGCCGAGTTTTTCAATCATTTGATATAGCAAGGGCAGACTCAAACCAATAACGTTACTGTGGCAGCCTTCAATTCTTTCTACGAACATTCCACCCTTCCCTTCTAAAGCAAAGCTACCAGCACATTGTAGAGGTTCGCCCGTAGCCACATAAGCTTCAATAGTGCGATCGCTTATATTGGCAAAATAAACCTTGGTAATGCCGCAACGAATAATTTGCCGTTGTTGTTGCAAATCGATTAGAGCATGACCAGTATAAAGTATGCCCATTTTACCGCGCATTCCTCGCCAGCGTGCGATCGCAACTTGGGGAGATTCGGGTTTGCCATAAATGCGATTATTTACCGTCAATACAGAATCGCAGCCTAAGACTAGAGCATGATTAAATTTGGGGGCGATCGTTTCTGCTTTGCATTTAGCCAGAGTAGTGACCAACTCCTCCGCATCTTCTATTAAAATCGAATCTTCATCAAAACCACTTTTGCATACTGTAGGCTCAATCCCTACCATCCGCAATAATTTCAAGCGTGCGGGGGAAGCAGAACCCAAAACAAATTCCAAGGCTGTTTTTTCTAGAGTCATTTTTTATTCAGATAGAATAAAGGATAATATATCCCTTATCCCTTCAAAAACTACCTTACCGTAAATGATTTAGCTGCCACTTCAAAGCTATCCTTCACGCTTTCCCAGCGTCTTTGAGGAGTAGACAAACTAAAAGTGAAAATTTTGCCTCTGCTTACTGCGACACTAGCAATATTATGTCTTTCTTCTTGGTCGGGTAAATTTTCTTCATACTCTAGAAGATAGTAGGTTTTGTCTTTACCCTCGCGAGACTCCGCCCGCAAAAATTCTGCTTCTACATCAGAATTGGGAGCTTTATTGATTGCTTTTAAAAGACGATACCCTACTTCTGAAGGCGTTCCCAAATCCTCTAAAGTCTTACCATCAGGGACTTCATTAATAATTACGCTGAGGTTTTCGGTTCTTTCTACCAGATCGCGAAATACCACATCTACACTTTTACGAGCAGATGCTCCCAAGGTAACGGGTATCCAACCATTAGGATATAAAAATTCATATCCTTTACT
>CAYXWE010000780.1:0-2470 GCA_964468145.1 uncultured Pleurocapsa sp. | reverse complement strand
GAGGCATTCTTAAATATCTAGAAGAAGTTCCCCCAGAAGAGAGTCTGTGGAAAGGGGAATGCTTTGTCTTTGATGAGAGAGTCACAGTTAAAGAAAAACTACTCCAGGGTAATTACGAACTTTGCTATGCTTGCGGACACCCCATATCGGAAGAAGATAAAGCTTCACCTTATTACGAGTCTATGATTTCCTGTCCCTATTGCTATGAAAAGTTAACTCCTGAGAAAAAAGCGCGTCAGATAAATCGTCAAAGACAAAGACAATTCGAGCAAAACAAAACTCTTTAAGGCGTTGGTGATTAATGGTTCTTTGTTCTTTATTCTTTTCTTAGTGGGGTGAACGAAATTTCCCGTGGGTTGACTATTAAGATAAGATCGGGATAAAAGGTAAAAATGATTGCTCGCCTTGCGATAGGGACGAGTTACTTGTCAACAGTACCTCTTTAGCTACATCACCTAATGGTGTAACGTCGATAGACAGCAGCAACAAACATATATAGCCCGTAGCAAATAAAGCCAACACCAATTAGTCCTAACCATAACCATCCAAGAGGTTTTGTTGCTATTTCTCGTAAAGCATTTTGTAATCCACCTGCGAGTTCTGAATTCCTGTAAATAGCAGCCTGAATCAGTAGGATACCCGTTAAAACAAAAGCCATACCTCTAGCTGCTACGCCCAGTTTGCCCATTCTAGTAGCCCATTTCTCCATACGATGATGAATATCGTTGCTGTCAAACTCGCTAATATAAGAACCAGTATACGCTCCATAAATGTAGGTTAGACCAATAGTAGTTACGGCAACTCCCCCAAGAAAAACTAGCCATGCTCCTATAGCTTGTTGAAACATTTGACTTACCCAGTCTTCAACTTTGTCGTCATATTCCCCCAATTCCAAAACAATATTAAGAGCGGAATAAGCTACACCAGCATAGCTCAAACCACTCATTATGTAGCTGATGCGTTGAAAAATACATTTCAAACTCCAAGAACTCGAACTTGCTGAAGCTCGTACAACTTGAAGAAATCTTCGCAATACGTATCCTGTTAAAGCAAATGCTAACAAGCAAACCAGCCAATCTCCGAAAGGTTGACGTGCTACAAAGCTCAAAGTAAGATACGTTCCAGAGGCTTCGCGTTCGGAAATCACGGCAGCTTGAACTGCTAGTACACCAATTAACAGATACACAGTTCCTTTAGCTGCATATCCTATGGAGATGTATCGTCTTAGCCAGGGATTGGTAATTGTTTTAATGAAGCTCTTCCACCTGCTCATGAAGCGAGGTGGAGGTGTCCTATGCTAACCGGTGTATTATCCCTAATCCAGAGGTCACACAAAACAGCCCAGCTTCTAGGCGAACGTCCAGAGCTTTTGCTGGAACGCTCCTCACGGTCATTTCTGCGCGTGAGCTTAATAATCCCTCTAGCAGCAGTGTTATAGCTGCCGTTGAGGTCACAGTTGTAAATTTTGTCACTAGCAAACCGACAAACGGCATAGTTTTGGCGATTTCGCTTGACTAATCCAGAACCATCGTAAGCTAATTTAGATGTATAAGCAGCAACTACATCTATTACTTTCCCGCCTAGTTCGTACCACTTCATTTCAGTAAGGGTGCGAATTTTTGCCTTTAACCAGCCATGAAATCGCTGACGTAAAGTAGTTCTTTTGCGACCTCCTCTTGGTTTCCAGCCTTTGAGGTTCTCAAACACAATCGCTGCCGAGTTATAAGTCTTTGCTATTTCGACAATACGCCTGGAAACGCTATGTCCGATTTGCTCATTAATGTTATGGCATTTACGGTAGATACTACGACAAAATCCCTTGTGCAGCTTTCCGCCCTTCCCCATCGTCTTTTTAGCTAAGGTAGAGATAGATTTTAGCCTTGAATCTCTTCGGTCTATGTCTCTTCCAGGGTGAATAAATTCACGATGGATTACAGTACCGTTGAAATTCACGACTGTTACTGTAGTAGTTGAATTAATGCCTAAATCTATTCCAACCACATTCTCTACTGGCTTTCTTTCGTTGGGACGACACATTATAGGAACTGATAAATGACAAGCAGTCTCGTTGAAAATTAATGAGGGCGATAACATTTTGTTGCCTTCCCTTAAGTGTCGCTCTCTAACCGTACCTATATTGGTACTCACCCAAATCCAATCCGAGCCTGTAAATACCTTGATCTCTACCTTGGTTGTGCCGTATAGCTTGTAGCACTGACCGCGATAGAGGACGGGATAACAGCCAGCATCAGGATTAAATCTAGGTGGCTTGGCATTGGGACGAGAGCGAATACCACCTTGCCAATCCCGATAGCGCGTCATGTAGCTACTCACTTGACCGACAGTAAAGGCAATGGCTGCTCTACGGTAATAGGATGGAAATTTGTGGAACGCCCTACCAATTTGAGGATACTTGATATTTGGATTCTTCGCTGTCGCGTGCATTAGTCGCTCGACAGCAGGTACTACC
>CAYXWE010000779.1:0-2491 GCA_964468145.1 uncultured Pleurocapsa sp. | reverse complement strand
CTTTAGCTTGAAGCCCCGAATCCAAGTTCTAACAGCATCGGACATAAAACAAAGATGGCACGCCCTAGTTGGTGCAAGTTCGGGATTAGCTGAAACTCTTATTGCTTCGTTGTTAATTAAATTCTTTGCTTATTTATTGTGGGAGAAGAGATCGTAAAATTTTTAATTCGATCTCTTCTTTTGAATTTAATTTAGCTACTTTGCTATTACAAAATTAACTAACTTATTTGGTACGACGATTACTTTCCTAATTTCCTTACCTTCAATATACTTTTGAGCAATATCCGATTCAGTAGCATATTTCTCCAATGCAGCTCGATCGCTGCTTGCAGGTACTGGAATTGTACCGCGAGTCTTACCCATAATTTGCACGACGAGAGTTATTTCATCCACTACCAAGGCAGAGTCGTCTACTTCGCGCCATTGCTGTTGATGGACTGATTCTGTATGTCCCAAACTACTCCACAATTCTTCGGCAATATGGGGAGCAAAAGGAGCGAGTAATAAAACTAAAGTTTCAATACCTTCTTGGTATACAGGGGAGGTTTCGCATTTGGCATCTTTGAGGGCATTACTCAATTTCATTAACTCGGAAACTGCAGTATTAAACTGATAGTCTCCTGTTAAGTCTTCGGTAATCTCTTTGATAGCAGTATGAATTGCTCGACGCAAGCTTTTTTCGTCTTTGTTTAACTCTTTTGAAGTCTCTTTTACTGCAGTAGCATCAAAACTTGTTACCAAATTCCAGACGCGATTGAGAAAGCGATATTGTCCTTCTACATCAGCATCATCCCATTCCAAATCTTTTTCTGGTGGTGCTTTGAACATGGCAAACATACGGGCAGTATCTACACCATATTGACCGATAACATCTTCAGGGGCGACACCGTTGTATTTAGATTTGGACATCTTTTCATAAAAGACATCAAGCTTATCTTGAGTTTCAGGATCTACGGGATTGTTGCGATCGACATCAGCCGAAGGAATATATTTATTAGTCTGAGGATTTTTATAAGTCAATCCCTGTACCATTCCTTGAGTAAGCAAACGTTCAAAAGGTTCGTCAAAATTGAGCAAACCGCGATCGCGCAATACTTTAGTAAAGAAGCGAGAATATAAGAGGTGTAAAATAGCGTGTTCGATACCGCCTACGTATTGATCTACTGGCATCCAGTCATTGACTTTATCTTTATCGAATACAATTTTGCTATTGTTGGCATCGCTATAACGAAGATAGTACCAGGAAGAATCAATAAAGGTATCCATCGTATCTGTTTCTCGTTTAGCAGCCTTACCGCAATTGGGACAATCGACATTAATCCAGCTATCTAATTGAGCCAAGGGAGAACCACCGCGCCCAGATAATTCTATAGATTCGGGCAACTCTACGGGAAGATCTTTATCGGGTACGGGTACAGCACCGCAATCATCGCAGTGAATGACGGGAATGGGACAACCCCAGTATCTTTGACGAGAGATTAACCAATCGCGCAAGCGATATTGTACTCGTGCTTTACCGTAACCCTGTTGTTCGGCATATTCAATAATTTTAGTTTTTCCTTCAACGGAATTTATTCCATCAAATTGTGCCGAATTAACCATTGTTCCTGGTTCGGTATAGGCTTGCGGTAATGCTGCATTGGCATCGCCATCGGGGGGAATAATTACCGTTTTAATGGGTAAACCTTTTTCGGTAGCAAATTTAAAATCTCTGGTATCGTGAGCGGGTACGCCCATTACAGCCCCCGTACCGTATTCATAGAGTACGTAATCGGCGATTAAGATCGGCACTGATTCGCCGTTAAAAGGATTAATAACCTTTCCGCCAGTAAGTACGCCCTGCTTCGGTTTATCCTCGGCAGTACGTTCGGTTTCACTCTGTCCTTTAATTTTTTCTATAAAGGCTGCTACCGCTTCTTGTTGTTCGGCGGTAGTTACTTCGGGAGTTAATGGATGTTCGGGGGCGAGTACCACATAGGTTACCCCGTATACCGTATCGGGACGAGTCGTAAACACGGCAATCTTATCGTCTCTACCGACAATAGGAAACTCTAAATAAGCCCCGACAGATTTACCAATCCAGTTCGCCTGCATGGTTTTGACCCTTTCTGGCCAACCTTCAAGCCGATCTAAATCTTGTAATAATTTCTCTGCATAGTCGGTAATCTTAAAAAACCATTGCTTGAGCAATTTACGTTCGACAACCGCACCACTGCGCCAGCTTTTCCCCTCACTGTCTACCTGTTCGTTGGCGAGTACAGTTTGGTCGATAGGATCCCAGTTAACTGCAGCTTCTTTTTGATAAGCTAATCCCCCGTCGAGAAATTGTAAAAATAGCCATTGCGTCCACTTATAGTAATCAGGAGAACAGGTAGCAACTTCTCTATCCCAGTCGATAGAAAGCCCCAATTGCTTTAGCTGCTCGCGCATTTGAGCAATATTTTGAAATGTCCATTTAGCTGGAGGAATACCGCGATCGATCGCTGCATTT
>CAYXWE010000778.1:0-2492 GCA_964468145.1 uncultured Pleurocapsa sp. | reverse complement strand
CCCTATCTCCACTCCGTTACGATTGAGGGTAGGGACACTCGCGAGGAAGTTGTAACTCTATAGATGGATATCAATGAAAACTATTAAACTTTGCTTATTACTATTCTGTTTTAGTTATTTAGTAGGCTGCGGGCGGGTAGATGTTACTAGCCCTTTAAAAAGCGATCGCGCCAAGTTTAGTCTCAATAACAGCAACCTAGCAGAAGTAGCGACACCCAAAGTAATCACTGAACTAAACCAGGAGTTAGAGCAGTATAATCCTCTGGTCAAAATTGTTGCTCCAAGGCAAGATAAAGTATTTCCCAGCACAGATATTAGTATTAAACTAGAAGTAGAAAACCTGCCTGTATTCCAGGATGAGCGACTAAGCTTAGGCAATCATTTAAATTTGATTTTAGATAACGAGCCTGCCATATCGGTCTATGACGTAACCCAACCAGTTACTTTCCAAAATTTAACCCCAGGAACTCATACTATCCGAGTTTTCGCGGTTCGTCCTTGGGGAGAAAGCTATAAAAACGAAGGTGCTTATACTCAAACAACATTTAGCGTTTTGACCGAAACCAACGATAATCGCCCCGATCGCAATTTGCCCTTATTGACCTACAGCAATCCCACAGGTATTTATGGTGCAGAACCAGTATTGCTCGATTTTTATCTTACCAATGCCCCTCTACACTCTGTTGCCAAGAACGATCCTAATCTCTCAGATTGGAAAATTAAAACTACTGTCAATGGTGAGAGTTTTTTGCTGGAAAATTGGCAACCCATCTATTTAACAGGACTAAATCAGGGAGAAAACTGGATACAACTAGAATTAATCGACGAAGCGGGAAAAAATATTGAAAACGCTTATAACAATACAGTTCGCGTTATCAATTACGATCGAGATCGAAGCGATACTCTCAGCCAATTAATGGCTGACGAAATTACCCTGGCTGATGCTCGACCCTCAATCGAACAAAATTACTATATTCAGCCAGTAGGCGAACCAGAAATCATCGAACCAGAAATCATCGAACCAGAAATCGTCGAACCATTTCAAAAAGCTATAGAAGAACCTACAGTAGAAGATAGTACCCAAGAGATATCTAACCTAGAAACTAAAAAAAGCGATAATTCTTCCGATTTAAGTACGCAACCCCTAGGGGATTTTCCCACAGCTAACTCAACACCCGCATTCGTTCCCTCACCAGCCGAAGAAAAAATAATAGAAAAGCCCGAAATTGTTAGAGAAAATCCTAGTAAACCTATTGAGGAGATAGAATCGGCAGAATCAGCACAACCCCAACAAATCATTACCATTACTGAAGAAAATTCCGATACCCCCGAACCAATTGGAGCGATCGCCATACCCGAACCAGAGTCAGTAGAAATGAAGAATGATGAAATTGCTATTACTATTCCTTCTGTAGAATCTAATCTAGCTTCGGATACAGAAACTCAGTCGCCTGTATGGTGGAAGAAAATTTTAGTTCGCCTGCGTCAAAAATTGGAAAGTTTAGTTGAATTATTGCCAAGCAAAGTCTAGTTAAATTGAACCTCAAACTGGTCATAGTTTATGGGTGGGAGTTTAGTCATTTAGACACTATGTGTGTGTTTTCAGAAATATTTAACACTATTGTCTCAAAAACATTAAATAGGAAACTGCATCCGATGAGTGGGTGCAGTAGTTCACTAAGATTCAAAAACGAGATATCCTAGCATAGAGAAAAAGAAGCCAATGTAATTACAAAAAAGCGGTGCTAGACCTAAAACTAATCCGAACCAATCCCCAACAAGTCCAAGAGTTAATCGATCGCCGTAATGGAAGCTATGATATTCAACCCATCGTTGAGTTGGATCGATTAACTAGAGAATTAGAAACTAACCGCAGCCAATTGAGCGCGCGAAGTAATGAAATTGGCAAACTGATTGGTCAAAAGATTGGTAGCGGTAGCGATCCCAAAGGAGAGGAAATAGCCAAGCTCAAACAAGAAGGAAATGAAATCAAAACAAAGCTGGGAGAGTTAGAACCCCAAGAAAAAGAGCTAAAAGCTAAAATAAATACTTTATTGTTAGAATTGCCCAATATTCCCGATGAATCTACTCCCTTGGGCAAAGGAGAAGAAGAAAACGTTGAAATCAAGCGTTGGGGCGACGAATATATTACCGATAATAATGTTTTACCTCACTGGGAAATTGGCGAAAAGTTAGGTATCTTAGATTTTTCCAGGGCGGTTAAAGTAGCCCAAAGTCGCTTTGTTAATTTGGTAGGTGCAGGAGCGGCTTTAGAAAGGGCTTTGATTAGCTTTATGTTGGATACTCAGATTGAGGCAGGATATCTGGAAGTGATGCCTCCTGTTTTAGTTAATAGTGATTCTCTTCAGGGGACGAGTCAATTACCTAAATTTGCCGAAGACAGCTTTAAATGTAGCAATGATGATTTATGGCTAACTCCTACGGCGGAAGTACCCGTTACGAACCTCTACCGAGATGAAATTATTGAGGAC
>CAYXWE010000777.1:0-2497 GCA_964468145.1 uncultured Pleurocapsa sp. | reverse complement strand
GGAGTGCAAATTGACAGTATTGAGAGGCTTGATAATTATGCCTTTGGCTGAAGTGGTCTCTAAGCGATCGACTACCCGATCTAAAGCCACACCCGTGATGAAAATAATTGGAATTGTACGAGTAAATAAATTAGACTTCAAAATATTATAAACAATAAGTCCGTCTAAATCTGGCATAACAAAATCTAGAAGAATAGCATCTGGTCTTTCAATTTCTGCTAGGGTAACTCCCTGTATGCCATTTTCTGCTACCGATACTTTCCAACTAGAATTAGCCTCTATAGCAGTCTTGATTAATACTTGATTATCTTTGTTATCGTCGATTAATAAAAGTTGCTTACTACCCATTCCAATTTTGCATCATTACTATCCTCACAACACGGCTAATTTCAAGCATTAACAATAATTTTGACAAATTACAGCGATCGCGTCTTTCCAACTGCCGATAGATATTTAGTTGGTATCTATTGTAGATGGCAACTTTATTTCCCTCTAATAGCAAAGAAAAAAGTCAAGTAGATTTAGGAGGATGTATTTACTGATACGATCGAGCTGATTAAGGTTTTTGCCGTCAAGAATAATTAACTTCGCTGCGATCGCCTTAACTGGATCGTATAGTCGAGTTACCGAAGATAAAGTTTGCCCGTAAAAGTTGCGTGCGGGAAGATAAATCAAGTCAAATAGCAACAAGCCATAGTTAATTAGAGCAATAATAGCGTTTAGTTTATTCCACTAGTTGTTTTTGTTGTGGCGGTCTTTTGATTTGATGCTTCTATTGCTCGAAACCGATGAGTTTGATATAGCTGGGATTGGCGAGCAACTGTCGCGCCACGATTAACCCCGCCAGCGTCCAGGTTTGGTTTTTCCTGGCTTCTTTACCAATCAAGCGACCGCACTTGCCGTCATAATATTCGGGCCATTCATCTTTAGCCAAATGCTCTTGAGCTAGTTCCATCGCAGAATGCGCTAGTTCGATGCGTCCTGTTTTCTGTGCTGCTGCTACTAAAAACCAGAGCAACATCGGCCAGTTACCGCCATTATGATAAGACCAGGGAATATTTTTGGGATCCGCTCCCGTAATCGCCCGCCACTCTTCCCCTTCTACCGCAGGAAAACAAATTTTCATCGGCATATTACCAATCAAATCCTGCCAGCGTTCTTCGATTAAATTCATAATGCTTTGAGATTCAGCTTCACTGGCGAGAGAAGTAATAATTGCTAGCAAATTACCCAAGGCAAAAAACCGAAAGTCCATGCGTCCAGGACCGAGATTGCCTGCTAGATAGCCTCCTGTTTCGGGCAGCCATTGGGTCAACCAGTGGGGAATCGAACCAGGATAGATATTAAAGCGATTGGCAACTTCTTTACCAAACTCATCTCCTTTGGAGCGATAGATTTCATTCAGACGCTGGAGATCGATCCAGTAATACTCCCGCACATGATAGGTAAGAGAATCCAAACGCCTCTCAACGTCATTCAGGCACGGGCGATTGCATTCATCGGGCAACAGTAGTTCCTTTGCTGCCCGCAAAGCTGCGTAAAACAACACCTGAATCTCCAAGGGATGTCCGTAGACTCCCATACGTCGGTCGATAGTAAATGCTCCTTCGGGAACCAGCATCGTGGGGTACATGGCAAAGCGATGCACCAAGCACAGATCTAAGATTAATCTAATTCCTTCTTGAAACTGAGGTTGACGAGCAAAAGTCAAATCTTTAGTGGTTTTTATATAGATTCTCAGCAGCAAGATCCACCACAAACAGGAATCTACGGGAGGGACTCTGGCGATCGCACTTTCGCCAAAATCGGCAGTTAGATATTCTTTATCCTCGTGAGATTCAACTTTAAAGCTAGCTGGCATCAATCCAGGACCAGGCTTAAAGGAATCCATTTGAGGTTCGTGACTTTGAAAGGCGAGGGTTTCGGTTAGGAAATTGCGTACTATCTCCGTTTCTCCTGCCATCAAAAATGCCAGTGCCGAAGGTACGAAATCGCGAATAAAACACTGGTCGTAGTTGAGGGCTTCTACGGTGGAATCTTGGGCTGCTACCGTACCGATGGGACGGTTTTGGTAATAGACAATAGATTTCTCCAACTGTTGCCAAGCTTTGGTAAATAAACCGTCGTCAAACAAACTCTTAATTGAATCGTTTTCTAAAAACATAATTCTATTACTTTGATAAGTAATGATTATTTAATCTACTTTCCAATTTTGAAGGGGCTATTTCGCGGTTTTGCAGCCAGGCAAACAAGCCTGCTGTTCCGACAAGAATCAATGTAATTATGCCGACTACTTGCAGCATGATACTATAGCGCATATTCGTTTAAACCAAATTGTAGTGTTCCATGTGGACGTGAGTAGGGGGGACTTTTAGATCGTACAAAGCAGCTTCGACTGTTTCCATCATTACAGGAACAGCACAGATAAAATAGTGACGACTACCTCGGTGGAGGGGAAGATATTTTTCTAGCAGTTCGCGATTGACATAGCCTGTTT
>CAYXWE010000776.1:0-2500 GCA_964468145.1 uncultured Pleurocapsa sp. | reverse complement strand
CTGCTGCCAAAATGTTAGAGAATATTTAGAAGTTTTCATGAATAAAATAATTAAAATATAACTATCTAAACTATAGCCATCGACCGCTTAAAAATTTAATTAAATTTTAAATAATCAAGCAGTTCCTAGATTGGGTGAGGAATAGTTGGTAACATAAACAACGTAAGTAGAATCAACTATTTTATCTCTTAATCCTGGCATCATGACTGATTTTCTAAGCCATCTCAATCCTTCCCAACGCCTTGCTGTAGAACATTATTGTGGCCCAATGTTGGTGGTAGCAGGGGCAGGATCGGGTAAAACTAGAGCTTTAACCTATCGTATCGCTAATTTGATTCGCGATCGCGG
Source organism: uncultured Pleurocapsa sp. (assembly GCA_964468145.1). Classification (GTDB taxonomy): domain Bacteria; phylum Cyanobacteriota; class Cyanobacteriia; order Cyanobacteriales; family Xenococcaceae; genus Waterburya. Next base: position 2,152 of record CAYXWE010000776.1, on the reverse strand, counting down.
TGTAGATCCCGAACATATTTTGGCAGTCACCTTTACTAATAAAGCTGCGCGGGAGATGCGAGAAAGGATTGAGTATATTTTTGCCACGGAATTGGCTTTGGAACAATACGATCGACGGTTTGAGTTTTTAAACGAATACGAACAAAAGGCATTAAAGTCGAAGGTATATAAAAGAACTACTAAAAAACTGTGGATTGGTACTTTTCATAGTCTATTTGCCAAACTGTTGCGCTTTGATATTAATAAGTACCAAGATGAACGGGGGCGTACTTGGAAAAGGAACTTTTCAATCTTTGACGAGTCGGATGTTCAGAGTTTATTTAAAAACATTGTTACTAAAGAATTAAATCTCGATAACAAGAAGTTCGATCCCCGCAAGATTCGCTATACAGTCAGTAATGCCAAAAATCAGGGATTAACTCCCGAAGCTTTTGCCAAACAAGAACCAGGCTATCGTGGGCGAGTAATAGCAGAGATTTACGAGCAATATCAGTCTCGCTTGGCTGCCAATAATGCCTTGGATTTTGATGATTTGATTTGGATACCCGTAAGACTGTTTCAACAAAATGAATCAATTTTAGGTTATTGGCATACTCAGTTTCAGCATATTTTGGTGGATGAATATCAAGATACCAATCGCATTCAATACGATCTGATTAGGTTACTGGCTACTAACGGAGAGACTAATAAGAATGAATGGAATTGGAATAGGCGATCGCTTTTTGTAGTAGGAGATGCGGATCAGTCGATTTATTCTTTCCGTCTGGCTGACTTTACCATCCTGCTAGATTTTCAAAAAGATTTTGGTGATGGTTTGCCCGACGAAGATACCCGCACCATGATTAAGCTAGAAGAGAATTATCGTTCTCGCGAGAATATTTTACAAGCTGCCAATCATTTAATTTCTCATAACAGCCAAAGGATTGATAAAGTTCTTAAACCTACTAGGGGAGTAGGGGAACAGATATATCTTTATAAAGCAGATGAGGAACAGGAAGAGGCAAGGTTTGTCGTCAATCAAATAAAACAAATTAAAGAAAATAACCCCGAAATTGGCTGGAAAGACTTTTCCATCCTCTATCGCACCAATGCCCAATCTCGCCCATTTGAAGATCTACTACTACATAATAATATTCCTTACAATATAGTGGGCGGTTTAAAATTCTACGATCGCAAAGAAGTCAAAGACGCGATCGCCTATTTACGCATCATTGCTAACCCTGAAGACACCGTAAGCCTCCTGCGAATTATTAATACTCCCCGTCGCGGTATTGGTAAGACGACTATAGGTAGACTGATGGATGCAGCGCAACAGTTGGGCGTACCATTATGGGAAATTGTTAGTGATGAAACTTCGGTTAATACTATTGGCGGAAAAGCTGGTAAATCTTTAAATAATTTTGCCAACATGATTGAGGGATTAAAAGATAACCTAGATAAGTTAACCGCAGGAGAAGTTCTCAACCATGTACTAGAACAGTCAGGTTACGTCAAAGAATTACAGCAACAGGGTACGGATGAAGCAGATAACCGTATTGCCAATATCTATGAGTTGGCTAACGCCATACAGCAGTTTCAGGAAGATAACGAAGAAACTAGTTTAGAGGCATTTTTAGCCAGTGCTTCCCTTTCCTCCGATCTAGACGATCTTAATGAAGAACAACAAAAAATTTCCATGATGACTCTTCATGCAGCCAAGGGTTTAGAATTCCCCGTCGTCTTTTTAGTAGGAATGGAACAGGGTTTGTTGCCCCATAACCGTACCCTCAACGATCCTTTAGAAATAGAAGAAGAACGTCGCCTATGCTACGTTGGCATCACCCGCGCCCAAGAACAGCTATTCCTTACCTATACTAGCGCGCGTCGCCTATGGGGTTCAAGAGAACCAGCAGTCTCTTCTCAATTTTTGATGGAACTTCCAGGGGAACTAATCAATAGCAACATCAATGCAGCTAATACCTACCGCCGTCGTACTCCCGCTAAAAAAGTACCATCGGGTCAAGAAATTGATTGGAGTGTCGGCGATCGCGTTTTGCATTATGAGTTTGGTGCGGGGGAAGTTACACACATCTTAGGTAGCGGTAAGAAAGCCACTCTTGCAGTTAAGTTTTTAGCTATGGGAGTGACTAAAATTATTCCGAAAATAGCCCCT
>CAYXWE010000775.1:0-2501 GCA_964468145.1 uncultured Pleurocapsa sp. | reverse complement strand
TAAATCTTAAGTTAAGTATAGCAATGAGTAACATCCAAATCGAAACCGATCTCAAAGAAATTCTACAGGAATTAAAAAACGGTCAAAATCAAATTTTCCATCTCAAGCCGAAGAAAAGTTGACGAAACCTAAGTCGGAGCGATCGCACTTTCTTTGAATCATACCTCGATCCAGCAACGCCCTTTTATCTTTGTTAAATTTAATCGGACTAAGTATTTATTCTTAATAATACCAAAACTTCGAGAAATGCCCTGGTATTAGAAGAGCGAATCTGCTTCTGTCGGCACTTTACCAATCGAATCCAGGTTGGTATACTCCAGGCTCGATTCGCGACCAATATTTATCCAGGTATACTTGGCGAGATAAAACGTTGGAAATACTGACTCGAACCTTTTGAGCTTTGTTTCTAGACCATTTTGTTTGTTGCTTTTGTGGATAAAGATAGTCAACTATGTCTTGACTGGAAAAGCGTCTGGGATTACACGCTTTTATGTACTGTTCTACTGTCTCTAGTAGGGTCGGCTTTAATCTTGGTGAGTTGGGTAAATTATGATGCTTTTTTGTTGTTGCCGATGATTGTGGCTTATTTTTAGGTTCATCCGTCCTCTTCAACTCCGAATTGACTTCCGCGGTCAATAACACAGATTCTTGCTGCAACATTGGGAGGTTTGGTTTGTGTCCATTACTTGGTTGTGAACCATTTAAAGTAGCAGAACTTACCGTTAGTGCAATGTAGCATTGATTATTAAATTGATCTGGTTTAATTAGACCCCGATTTACTGCCTCATCTAGATATAAATCTACTATTTCTACACTTAATTCTTGTGATAATTTTCTGTTAAGTATTTGATGCAAATAGGATCTATGTAATGATTTTCCTGAATCTAATTGACTGGCAAATTCAATGGCTTCCATTGCCGTAGATAAATCAAGCAGCAACTGTTTGATTTTATTTAACTCTAACGGTTGATTTCTATTCTCGTTATCTGCTTGTTCTTTTTCAGGTGTTAGTTGGGTTAGGCTTTCTTCATCTAATAACTCCTGAGTTTCCTGTAGAAATGAGGGGGAATTAAGGCTACGATTCTTTACTACAGTTTGATGTTCTAGGTAATCTGTCTGTTTTAACAAATCAAGTATCAACAATTTAACACGCTCTTTATATTCAGATGCTTCTGTTGCTTTTGCCAAATAGTACTCGTATCTCGATTGATAATAACTCTCTAAATCTTTTAAAGAGTCAACTGCTGTTTGTCGAAAAGTTGAGTCCATCACTTATTATTTCCCTTTACGACACAAACTTGCTTTGCCATTACATTCATTGCCATAGCTGGGACAACATACTGCATAACTTTTTCTTTCTACTACGCGATCGCACCCCCTACAGACGAATTTATAAACTCTTTCGTACATCTTTCTTTCATGTTCTCTAACTGTATAACAACGATAATGCTTGGTTTTAGTTGCTGATACTTTTTTGGCTTGATTCATTTTTTTTCTTTTCTTTTCCTCAAGATAAAAGTTAGTCACTGGTTGAGCGGAACGGGAGCAATACAAAGGCTCAACAGTTAATATTATTTCTCAACCCACAAAGACCTGCACAACCAATGGTGATCGCAGATTTACAACACTACCGATCTTATTAGCCTGTAGGCAAAAAAATGTCAAAAATAATTGTCACGTAATTTTTGGTATTTCTACGCTAAATAAATACTTATAGCTTTAGATTTATATAAATAAACAATTATATAAATCTAGAATTAGTTAATTAAAACATTTTTTAATTAACTAATCTGAGATCTAAATAGCTATTGATTAAAACAAAGCTACCTACAATTAGTTCGATAATTATTGAGAATTGTAGACATTAGCTGTCATTGTTTTAATTCTTCTTTTAGTAGAAGACAGCTTTCGTTGAGCTAATCTTTGGGCCGCATCTTCGACAATAGAATTATGGGCGTTAGAAGTTAAAGCATAATGTACTGCTGCTTCGATAAAAGTATCCCAACTTACCTCTTTGTGATGAAATAGATATTCATCCAACTGATTCCGAACATTCACTTCGAGGGCTATAGATTTAGGTTTGGCAGTGGTCACTAAATCTATTTCATCACTTTCTCCTGTCGTTAATGCTGGCGTTTCTAAAACTACAAAAGAATTAAATCCATCTTCAGATCTTGCTGGAACTTTTTTATCTGTCTTCTTTTTATTTAGCTGATCGTATATATCGTCGCTCATGCTACTAATTGCTCTAATTGGTCTAATTGCTCTACTAATACATCAAAAGGATAAGAAAGTTCTCCAAAATCAATATCTTCTAAAGTAATGTTTCGATTCACCGCTTTTTCTGGTTGAACTGATTCTATCCAAGGAGGTAATAATTGCTCTGGCTTAATCCTCGATGATATCTGCAAGAGTGCTTTTTTTCCTTCAATTGAACGATTCATCCCGAATAAGCGATCGCGAAAAGGTAATACTGCTAAGAGTTTGGTGTTGATAATTTT
>CAYXWE010000774.1:0-2506 GCA_964468145.1 uncultured Pleurocapsa sp. | reverse complement strand
GTTAACATTTCCTTGGCTCACTGCTGCGAATTTGCTAGAGTAGTTAGAGTAGCTATGGTAGCCACCCCAGTAACCGTACCATCCACCTACAACTTCGCTAGTTGCTTCGCTGTTTAGTACTTCTAATTCTGAAGAGTTTAATTGGTCGAGTTGAATTTTAGACATTGTATGTTTCTCCTAAAAGGTTGGTATGTTTTATCTATATGTTGGTGTTGAGGGGAATATGCAGATCGAGCGAGCGAAAGGCACGATCGAAAATACCTCCGTGAGGAAAACTAAAGAAAATAACCCTCTCTCAGACTAATGAAAGATGGTTATGATATACCTTTCTTACCTAAGATCTGTTAGCTTTTCTGTCCTGGCAAATTAACTAACGTGAGTTCGGGTCGATCGACAAATACTCGATCTTTTCAACTAACACCAAAAAGTTAGAACATACAACAGTTAACTCTCTCTGCGTCCTCTGCAGTTATATTAGACCTCTTGCAAAAGTCGCGATCGCCAACTATGTTGCCTCTTTAGAAAGCTCATAATTATAAATACCAGCGATCAAATTAATTTGATTTTCTCGACTTAATTTAGATGGTCTTCCGCTTTTTTTTTTGGCTTTTTCTTGTATTTCTACTATTTCAACCATTCGATTAAATGTCTGTGGTGTAACTCCACTAAGACGTTTGAATTCATCAGGCTTCAGGTTTTTGGCTCGTTCATAATTCATACTTTTCTTGCTTTATCGACAGTGAGCAGAGATTTTTATTATACTTTCGCAAGAGGTCTATTAAAAAACGATTAGATCGACAACGAAGTAGTCTGAGTTTCAGATTCCACGGGAACTTAGACTAACTAATAACTAATAACTAGCCTCGCCGACAGACTATCTTAGACAGAACTTACATTACAAATTACTTTTTTCGATAAACCAAAGGAATTATTGATAGCAAAGCCAAAAAACTAAGAGCCAAAAAGAAAGAAAAGCGATCGCCTCCATTCATGGCTTCCTCACCACATACACCAATCCAAGTATAGGCAAAGCTACCAGGAATCACTCCGATAAAGGTGGCAAAAGTGTAGTCAAACCAGTTAACTTTAGTCAGACCAAATAGATAATTAACTAAATTAAATGGCGATATTGGAATTAAACGAGTTGTTAAGACAAAACCAAAAGGTCGATCTAAAACCGCAGTTTGGAACTTAGTTAGTAATTTGCTTTTGCCAAATTTTTGTTGAGCATAATCTTGTAATAAATAACGGGCTACAACAAATGATGCCCACGCTCCTAAAGTAGCACTAATAATTGAAATCAAAGTGCCATGCCACAAATCAAAAAGACTCCCGCCAACAATAGTTAAAACTGTTCCAGGAATGCCAATCACTGTCAGGATAGTGTAAATAACAATAAATAAAAATTCAATATATCCCTCATATTGCTGAATAAAACTTTTAAACAATTGGACATCAAAAACAGCTTTGAGGGAAGTAAAAATAAATAGAGATAATAGTAAGAGTAGAGCCACACCAATAGCGATGCCTACCGCTGGCTTCGCGATCGCTCGCCGAGCCATTGGTGTTTTACTCAAGTGCAAGTGCGATTGCTTTAAATTTTCTCTGAAGTTTTTGTTTTTGGGCATCAATTAATCTCTAAACTAGAGAACCGCCACAGCTAGAACCCGTACCCGCAGTGCAGCCATAGCAATAGTCTGCAGTTTTTATTTCTTGGATAACATCCAAATTGTTTAACTGCAGTAATTTGGCTACAGTCAATTTCAGGCGATCGCCTGCGGTAGCAGCAATATTTTCCATTTGATTGAAATCGCAATCGTAAACATTACCTAAATAGTCAACCGATAACTCATTACGGCACATTAGGCGTTCTAGGGTATCGCCGTTATAATTACTGGCTAAAAACTGAAGATAATCATTGTGAATTTCGCGCCGTTGTAAAAACTGCTTGGTTCTACCAATGGGAATATTAGTAATAGTGAATAAATGATTAAACTGAATATCAAAGTGCTGCGCTAAATAAGCTTTATAGTCTTGTTCTAGCTTCTGTTGGTTGGGAGTCAAAGAGAAATCAGTATCGGTAGGTAGAGTAGGGTTATAAACCAAATCTAAAACGAGATGAGGATCTTCGGCATAACCCAATTGATTTAACTTTTGAATGGCTTCGATAGAGCGATCGTATACTCCACTACCCCTTTGAGCATCGACATTTGACTCTAAATAACAAGGCAGCGAAGCAGTAACTCTTAATTGATGCTGGGCAAAATATTCTGGTAAATCTTCGTATCCTGGTTCAAAAAAGATGGTCAAATTAGAGCGTACGATTACTTCTTTACCTTTTGCTCTAGCTGCTTCGACAATTGAACGAAAACCATAGTTCATCTCGGGCGCACCACCAGTTAGATCGATAGTCTGGATTTGAGGAAAGCGATCGATTAATTCGATAATCTGCTGACAAACTTCGGGGGATAATTCTTCTGTTCTTTTGGGGCTGGCTTCTACGTGA
>CAYXWE010000773.1:0-2508 GCA_964468145.1 uncultured Pleurocapsa sp. | reverse complement strand
ACCCGAACCCGAACCTAAACCCGAACCCGAACCTGAACCCGAACCCGAACCTGAACCCGAACCCGAACCTGAACCCGAACCCGAACCCGAACCCGAACCCCCACCTGCACCTTCTACTCCTTCATTACGCGATCGCCTAAAAGATGTACCTCTACCCGACCGCAAACCAGCGGATTTTAAAGATATTCCTTTGCCAGATCGACCTGATTTTCAAAAATAATTTCAATTAGTCTTTTGTCTTTTGTCTTTTGTCTTTTGTCTCTAGCAGACCTATGCCCATAAGCACTGAGTTGTCGTAAGTTTTTGACCAATGACTAATAACAAATGACAAAAAACTACTAAATGGGTGACACCTAAGATCCTGCATTGTGCATATGTCTAATGATTCAGGGTTACTATATCTGCATTAATGTATCCTGGATTACACTAATATTTTTTGGGTACTTGTACTTATTGATCTATCTTTAGATATATTTTATATTTGCTTTTGTAGTTAAAATTACTAAACAAAAGTTCACTCAATCATAAAATACTTCAAGTGCTTAGATATTTTTAGTTAAGGGCAACCAAAAAAAACCACGACTAATTTTAACAAACTCAAGAAAACTGCTAATCATAATTTTTTGGGGTTGGAAAAATGCTGTTAATACTGGCAAAAAATAATTTTTCTTAATTTATGAATAATTCCACTGTAGAGTCGAAGGCTTTGAGACCCAAACCAATTCTCATGACTCCGATTAGGCGTTGTGGCAGTCATGCTCTTCGTTTGAGGTTGAATTGGTCTCCTGATTTTTATTCTCCTTATCCATTGCATATTGTAGATTTTATGCCCTTGATTAAGCTATATGGAGACTTAAATAACGATTGGTCGTATTTTCAGTTAATAATAGATTTGGTGGGGTTACAAAATGCCACTATGATCAAGTGGGATGGAGTTGCCTTAGACCCTATAAAAATATTTGAGAGTATTAAAAACGAAACCCGCAGTCCTCATCGAGTGGCTTGGGAAATGCTATTTCAAGCAGGATCTCAATATCAAGCAAAAGTGGTGATGGATAAATCTTTAGACAACGTACATTATGCTACCGAGCTAATCGATTTATTCGACGATATGTTGTTTTTAAATGTAGTCAGAGATCCTCGCGCTCAAGTAAATAGTATCAACAAAGCAATCATTCATGATTACGATCCGCTGTTAAATACGATATCTTGGGTAAAAGCCCACGATCGCATTCAAGATGTGATTATAAAACATCCAGAAAAAGTTTTAACCATTAGATACGAAGACTTTTTGACCAATCAAGAGGCAGTTTTATATAAAATATGTCAGTTTTTGGGGATTGAATTTTTAGATTCGATGATGGATGTTTCTGGATCGAAAGAAGCCAAAGATATTGCAGTTTTATCTGCACTTTGGGAAACAAATAGTTCTGCACCCATACCTGCGTATATAGATAAGTTTAAGCAGACTATGAGTACGGAGGATCTCGAAATTATTGAAACCGTTGCAGGGGACTACATGGATGCTTATGGTTACGAAAAAATGACCCCTGCTGCTGCTGATGTTGGTGCAAAAGCGATCGCCGAAGCTAAAAAACGTAGCGCGCCCAAGAAACAAGAAGCATGGTCAGAATTGAAAAATAACGATCCTCGCGACTATCAACTCAGAAAATTCCGTGCTGATTACTTAGAAATGGTCAAGAAAAGACTTCTAGAGCAACAAATAGAAGTATTGAATCGTTTTGAAAGTACTGCTACCAAAAGCATTGCTTAAAACATTAAACATTAAACATTTTGGTCTTCTTGCCTCAGAAGATCGAATATATATCGCTTACATTACTGTTTGTAGTTGCAAACAATAGCATCCAATAATGTTAATCGATTGATTTGCGCTTTGCCATTGCAGATATTCAAAAAATATATCTGCATTTATTAGCTGTGGCAATTTTCCCCCGAACGCAGATATGGTACTAAATCCGCTTCCTACAGGTTGCTTGAGTAATGAGTATTAGTTTTAAAAACTCCAGGCGAGAAACCAAACACTACTTTTACTAATCTGATTTAATATCAATCGCGATCGCATTAGAGATCGCTAGTCCCAAAATCACCCAATCGAATATCTACCAATTAGGAGAAATCAGGAGCATGGTTCAACTTACCGCTACTACTACCCAAACAGAACTTAATTTTGATCGACTTCAGTTAGAGTATGCCGAGAAAAGTCCTCGACAAATTTTAGAATTTGCCCTAGCTAAATTTGATAATATTGCCATTTCTTTTAGCGGTGCAGAAGATGTTGTCTTGATCGATATGGCTTCTAAGATTACCAAAAATCTGCAAGTATTTTCTATCGATACTGGTCGTTTGCATCCTGAAACCTACGAGCTATTTGAACGGGTGAGAGAACATTACGACCTAGAACTAGAAATCCTGTTTCCTGATTCTGCGCAGGTAGAAGCTTTGGTTAAAGAAAAAGGAATGTTTAGTTTCTATCAGGACAATCATAAA